>JAPLMM010000174.1 GCA_026387035.1 Planctomycetota bacterium | reverse complement strand
GCGCAAAAATAAAACCCCGCTCTTTCGAGCGGGGTTCATTTTCATCGGCGTGTTGAGTTAGCCTTCGGGGCGGCGGACGTTTTCCGCCTTGGGGCCCTTCGGGCCCTGAGTCACGTCGAACTCGACCTCATCGCCCTCGGCCAGGGTCTTGAAACCCGCGCCCTGGATTGCCGAGTAGTGGACAAAGACGTCGGTGCCAGTGTCCTGCTCGATGAAACCAAATCCCTTCTGCTCATTGAACCACTTTACCTTGCCACGAGCCATCTGATGCCACTCCTATTCCTCTTCCCGGAATCTCTGTCTGCAAGTCTGTTACCGGGAAGCCCTAACAGACCCAGGCAAATCGAACCGCACACGCGGTTCTATCCCCCGGGACCGACCCAAGGCCGACCCCGAGCGGTTTCTTTAAGAGTCTTAGTGTATCGGCATGCCGGCGGATTGTCAATACCAAATATTGCGAGATTGCCCGGATGGGCCGAAAGGGCCTACCCCCCTCCAGGACCCCTTCCAAGGGGGGTTGATTGGCCCTGGGTTCCCTGTTAGGCTTCCGACGTCCGGTTTTTTCCCGGCGGCACGGCAGCGCCCGGTCGGCGAAAGGGAAGTCGAGGATGCCGAGACTTCGGCTCATCAATCCGCGCAATCCGCTGAACGGCCTCGTGCAGAACGACGTCGCGCGCCGCGTGACGCTGGGGCGGAAGGCCATTTTCATGCCGCTCGGCCTGGCCGTCGCCGCCGGCGCCGTGCCGCGCTCCTGGAACGTCGAAATCGTGGACGAGTGCACCGGCCCCGTGCCGATTGATCGGGGCGCGGACCTGGTGGGCCTGACGGCGATGACGTGCCAGGCCCCGCGGGCGTACGAGATCGCCGACGCGTACCGCGCGCTCGGCGTGCCGGTGATTATGGGCGGCATCCACCCGTCGGCGCTGCCCGAGGAGGCGCTCGGCCACGCGACGGCCGTTGCGGTGGGCGAGGCCGAGGGAACGCTCCCCCGGATGCTGGCGGACTTCGAGGCGGGCCGCCTCGGCGGCATCTACCGGGCGGAGGGCGAGTTCCCCATCGCGACGCCGCGGCGGGACCTCCTCGCGCGCCGCGATTACCTTGTGTGGAACGCGGTCCAGATTTCGCGCGGCTGCCCGCACCGCTGCCGCTTCTGCATCACGCACGCCATGTACCGCGGCCGGTACGTCGTCCGCGACATCGAGGAAATCTGCGAGGAGATCCGCAGCCTCGGCGCGAAGTGGATCGTCTTCGCCGACGACAACATCGTCGGCAACCTGGGGTGGTCGCGGCGGTTCTTCCGCGAGTTGGCGAAACTGAAGGTCGGCTGGTGTGGCCAGGCGACCGTCACCGTCGCGCGCGACGAAAGCCTCCTCGCTCTGATGAAAAAGAGCGGCTGCCTGGGCCTCATCCTCGGCCTGGAGAGCCCCAATGCCGAGAGCCTCCGCCTGGGCAACAAGACGTACTGCGACCCGGCCGACTATATTCCTCTGATTCGCCGCCTCCAGGCCGCACGGATCGGGACGTGGGGCTCGTTCCTCTTCGGCTTCGATTGCGACACGGTCGCGTCGTGCCGCGAGTCGGTGCGTTTCGCGCGGGAGGCGCGGCTGGCGTTCGCCTGTTATCCCATCCTGACGCCGTACCCGGGGACGCCGCTCTTCGAGGAATACGCGTCGGCTGGCCGCATCCTGACGCGCGACTGGTCGAAGTACAACGGGGCGACGGTCGTCTTTCAGCCGGCGCGGATGAGCGTCGAGCAGTTGCAGAAATCTCAGATGGCTGCCTTCGGCGAGTTCTTCTCCTGGCCGAGCATTTGCGAACGCCTCAAGACCCCGCCCGCGCAGAAGGCGGGGTGGATCATGAACCTCGCCGCCAATTGGGGGTTCCGCTACTACTACCGCCGGCAGAAAAAGCGGATGCCGGACTTCCGTGACTCGGCACGCTGGCAGGCCGCCCCTATTGCTTGACCTCGACCTTGCAGCGGAGGCGCCGCGCGATGAGGCGGTCCAAGTCATACGTTTGCCGCGCCGTCTCCAGCAACTCGACCCAGTTAATCTCCTGTTTGCCGCTCAGGACCGTTCGGCCATTGGCAAGGACCGTCATCGGGCGGCCGAAATCCATCTGCTCGGCGCCGATCGCGATCTCAACTTCTTCCAGATTCCTGGCAAAGACGACGAGCGAGTTTTCCTCGGCCTTCCGCAGGCCGCGCAGTTCGAAACTCAGCCGCTGGTACGTCCGGCAAAGGGCCTGCGCGAGGTCGGCCTTGCTTGCGACGCTGACGCGCGGGAGGGCCTTGAAGTCGAAATCCTCGCGTGCGGCAACCGTCGCGCGGACGAAGTACGCCCGGCCTTCCCAGAGACGGTGGAAGAACAGGCGGAACTCGCCCGGGAAAGGTTCTCGCCGCGCGGCCGTGAAAAACGTGCGGATGCGTGCGGCGTCGAGGTTGAGGTTGTGGCCCTGGCCGGGGTACTCGATGGGCTCGAACTTGGCGGCCCCGAGTCGCTTCAGTTCCGCGGCCGCCTGGCGCGAGAACGTGTTGATGCCCTGTTTCTGGCCGGGCTCGATATCATTCTCGCCCCAGTGGGCCTGGATTGTGAGGCCGAGCACGTTCGGCGCGTAGAGAATGGGGCTGGCCCACGGGGCCTCGGTGAGCGGCCATGAGGCGATGGGGACCGCGCCGGCCCACTCGCCCGGCGAGAAGAGGATCGTCCCCCACACTGTGTAGCCGCCCTTCGACACGCCGATGAGGACGACCCGATTGGAGTCCACGTTCGCGCGGCGGCGGACGTCCTGGAGGACGCGCAAGGGATAGTCCGTCATCATCCGGCTGACGGTGTAAATGCCTTCCTGCGGCGCTTGGGGACAGGCGAGGAGGTATCGGCCGGCGTCGTCGCCGAGGAGATTCTCGAGCGTGGCCAGGAACCCTTCGCCGTTGCCGCCCGCTCCGTGAAGGCCGATGACGAGGGGCCAGGCGCGGCCGGCGTCGGACGCGTAGCCGGCCGGAACGCGGAGACAATAGTTGACGGCGGGCACGACGGCGTCGCCTTCGGTCTTAAGGGTGTGCCGGCCGGGCGCGAGCGATGGAAACGCGGCGGCCTGATGAAGAAGCGTCCGGACGGCGTCCCAGGACTTGGGCGCGGCCGCGCCGAACTCGGCGGCGAGGCGGGCGCGTTCGGCCGCGTCCGGGGCCGCGAAGAACCCGCGGAGAGTGCGGACGGCCGGGTCGGCGTCCGGCGCGGTCGCGACCGGTGCTTCGGCGCGAAGCGCTGGGCCACACGCGACCAGGACGCCCATCGCTACGAGCCATTGAGCGACCCATGGCATGGGGCATCCTCTCTGCCGGGTGCGCGTTCTGCTTAAGTATTTCCCGGCTTGCCGACCTGGCCTTCCTGCCGGGGCCGGATGGGGCTTAAAGATTCCTTGCACTGGGTGCAGCCGAGTTTCATCGGGCTGCCTTCTCGGCGAGCGGCCCAACGGCAGGCGTTCGTGAGGACCCGCTGGACGTTCGCGTCGTAGTAGATCGGGTACGTCTCGTGGCCGGGGCGGAAGTAGAAGACCTTGCCCTTGCCGCGGCGCCAGCAGCATCCGCTGCGGAAGACGTCGCCGCCTTCGCAGAGGAGCGGGACCGGCTGCCGTCACGGCTGCGGCGGGCCGGCCGCGACGATGCTGATGAACTTATAGAGGATCAGGCCGACCATGACGATCAGGTACACCCGCAGAAAGTACAGGGCGAACGTGGTCATCCGTGTCATCTGGACGCGCGGCATAAAACACCTCAGGTTCTGGAGTAGGAACTGATGCCCTTGATGATATCGTTGTGATGGATGATGCCCACCAGGTGATCCTGGGCGTCGACCACCGGGATCGTCCGGTAGTGGTATCTGCCGAACAGTTCCTCCAGGTCGCTGCGCGTATCGTCCTCCTCGGCGGAGACGACCGGCGCGACCAGGATATCGCCCAGCGTCAGGTGCTCGGGCGACAGGACCACCTGCCTCAGGTCCGCCACGCCCAGCAGCGAGTTCTCCGGGCCGCTCACGACGTAGATGTACGAAATGCCGTGGTACTCTCGGCCCGAGGACCGGAGGGTGCCCAGGACGTGGCCGATCTTGGCGTCCTTCCCCATGGCCAGGTAGTCCGTCGACATCAAGGCCCGCGCGGTCGCCTCGCGCTTGGTGAGGATGGGGCGAATGCGTGTGGCCTGCTCGGGCGGCAGGAGCGACATCATCTTCATCATGTCGTCGTGGGGGAGGACGGAGAAGAGGTCGGCGAGTTGCGGCACGGACATTTCGGAGAGGATCGTCCGGGCGCGTTCCCGGCGGAGGCTGGCGATCAGTTGCCGCTGGGCGCGCGGCTCGGCGTGGCCGAGGGCGTGGGCGGCCTTCCCGGAGTCGAGGGCCGAGAACAGGGCCTGCTGCTCGCGGCCCGAGAGTTCCTCGAGCGCGTCGGCCAGGTCCTCGCTCGGCAGTTCGTGGATGCGATTGCGCGGGATCGAGAGCGAGACCGTGTCGGTGGCCCGGTCCTCGACCGACAGCGGCTGCACGTAACGCCACGAGATGAAGCGGTCCTTCCGCCACGTCAGCCGCTTGAGGTGCCAGCGGCGCAGAAACCCGTTGAACGAAACGTCGACGTGAACGATGATCATGCGCCCTTGCGATTCCATCAAGTCCACGTCGTTGACGACCTCGGTGCGCCGGCCGTCCATGTCGAGGATCGTCTGCCCCATCAGGTGCTCGTTCACGAGGAGGTACCCCGGCTGGTCGGCGAAGGGCGGGTACGGTCCGCCGCCCTCGTGCGGCCGGACGAAGATGGCGTCGTCGTCGATCTTCACGACCTTCTCGTACGGGACGAACTCCGAGGGCCGGCCCCAGCCGTGGTCAATGTAGAGGCCGACGGCCTCGGGGTAGGGCTCGGCGATGCGGAACACCAGGTCGGTCAGCCGCCCGATGCGGTCGGTGATCTTGCCGGCGCAGACGCGCCGCCCGAGGAGTTCCGAGAAGTAGAACGTCTGGAAGTCCTTGACCCCAAGGGCAACCTCGGACGTCTTCGCGGTTCGGATGTTGGGCGGGTCGGTCATGGAACGTCTCCGGAACCAGGCGATCCCTGGAAGAGGTTGGTAATGGCGTACGCCACCGACATGCCGATGACGAAGACGACGATGCTCCAGTTGGCGATGTTCTGCCACCGCGTGTTGGTGTGCTCGCCCATGAGGGGCTTGTCGTTCAGGAGGAGGATGAGGAACACCAGTGCCGCCGGCAGGAGCGTCACGGCCACGACCTGCACGAAGATGGTGATGGCGTTCTGGACGTCGATGCGCGCGATGAGCGACACCACGCCGGCCGAAAGGAGCATGGCCGCGTACGCCATGTAGAACCACGGCGCCTCGCGGACCCCTTTGTTCAGGGAGTGGGCCCAGCCGAAGACCTCGCCGAGGGCCCAGGAGGTGGCGAGCGAGATGCACAGCGCGCCCAGCAGGCCGGCGTCGAACAGGCCGATGGCAAACAGCACCTTGGCCCACTTGCCCCAATCGCCGTCGGGCAGGACCTCGGGCATCTTGGAGGCGGTTTCGGCCGCCGACTCGACCACGATCTGCCCGCCCGGGTGGTAGAAGAACGCCGCGGCGGTGGCGACGATGATGAACACGGCCACGGCGCACGTCAAGAAGGCGCCCGCGAACGTGTCGATCTTGCCGTACTTGATGTCGCGGACGTCCACGCCCTTGTCCACGACGGCCGATTGCTGGAAGAAGATCTGCCAGGGCGTGATCGTGGTTCCGATGTTGGCCATGATCAGGGTGAGCAGGGCGGCCACCCCGAGGCCGCTGGCTTGCTGGAACTGCGGGTTGTAGAATCCCCGGGCCACCGCGCTCCATCCCTCGGCCACGTTGCCGGTTTGCATGGCCCAGATCGCGGCCGGGATGTAGACGAGGTTGAAGAGGCAGAAGAAGAGGGTGATCTTCTCAAACGTCCAGTACCGGCCGGTGATGACGATCACCGTCAGCAGGGCCGTCACGCCCAGGAAGGTGACCCATTCGGGAATGTGGAACAGTCTCATGGCCTGCGTCATGCCGATGTACTCGGTCACGAGGGTCAGCCAGTTAATGAGCGCCAGGTCAAAGATGGAGAACCATCCCCAGAACTTGCCGAAGCCGTCGAAGATGGCCTCCGCGTGGCCGCGCTTCGTCACCGCGCCCAGGCGCACCGTCATCTCCTGGACATAGTAAGCCATCGGCACCAGGAGGATGAAGGCCCAAAGGAGGCAGAAGCCGGTCTTGGCGCCCGTCTGGGCATACGTCGATATGCCGCCGGCGTCGTTGTCGGCGATCATCGTGATGATCCCCGGCCCAAGGACGGCCAGGAAGATCGCCGACCGGCGGCTCAAACGGCTCAGGCGATGGATGCTTTTCGAGATTCAGTACACGGGTGAAGCGCCTCGTCTGTGCGTGTTTTCCCCCGCGCCACAATCATCCTATTGTCACCAGCGGGGCTTTATCGTACACTTAAAAAATTCCGTGTTTAGAGAAAAACGCAAAGGAGGTGCCGTGTGATGAGATTTCTCGTGAACCGTGGCCGCGGGCCGTGGCCCGCGGTCGTCGTGGCCGCCGCCCTGGCGATGGTCGGCGCGGCCGGATGCGACAGGACAGCCGCCCCCGCCAACCAACAAAAGGAGAAAACCGTGGCCGGACCGCTCCCGCTGGTGACCCTCCAGACCACCAAGGGCAACATCGTTTTGGAACTCGCCGAGGACGACGCGCCCAACACGGTGGCCAACTTCGTCAGCCTCGCCGAGAAAGGGTTCTACAACGGCGTCACGTTCCACCGCGTCATCGCGGACTTCATGATCCAGGGCGGCGACCCGACGGGCACCGGGCGCGGCGGGCCGGGATACGTCATCGCCGACGAGTTCAGCCCGCACCTCAAGCACGCGCGCGGGGTCATTTCGATGGCCAACGCCGGACCGAACACCGGCGGCAGCCAGTTCTTCATCACGCACGTTCCGTGCCCGCAGTTGGACGGCAAGCACGCCGTCTTCGGCCGGGTCATCGAGGGAATGGACGTCGTGGATTCCATCCGCCAGGGCGACCGCATCGAGAAGGTCACCGTGGACCGCAAACGCGACCACCCGTACAAGCCGACAATCCTCCGCGGACGCTAGCACCGGCGGGCTGCTCCTCCGCCTCTCTCGCCCGATGCCGCCGGGCGGCGAATTCCGCTGCAATTCTGCGCCGGGGCAATCGTTTGACATGCACAGAGTCCCAGTGCGCGACTAGGGCCGAAGCATTGTGGGGAGAGCGAGTCATGCAAACACGCGGCTGGAGTGTGTGCGTTGCGATGACGTTGCTGGCGGCCGGTTGGGCGAGCGGCCAGGTTGCATCCTCGAAGTTCGACCTGCAGGGGCTGCGCGAGAGCGCCGGTCCCGCCGTCTGCCGCATCACCGTGGAGAACGCCTGGGGCATCCCCCAGGCCGTGGTCTCGGGGTTCCTTCTGGGTGAAGGCCGGTTCGTTGTGACCGACCTTGGAGCGGTGGCGCATCGCGGTGCCGCGCGGGCGAGGCTCCTGTTTTCGGACGGGGCCGAGGCCGCGGCCACCCGGTTTGGCCTGGCCGATCCGGCGCTGGGCCTGGCGGCCCTTCGGGTGGACGCCGAGGAACCGTCGCATCGCGGCCTGAGTCTGGCCCCCTCCCTGCCTCCGCTCGACGGGGTCGCACCTGTGGGCGTCATCGGCTGGCCGTGGGGCAAGCAGTTGGAGGCCGCGACCGGCCGCGTGCGCCGAGGACCGGACATCCGGGAGGTGGCCAGCCGGTCTAACCTCCAGACGCCCGAGGGCATCGACGCGTTCCTGCGGATCGAGGGAGCCCGGCTGAGTGCGGTCAGCGGGTCGCCGGTGGTGGATGGGTCCGGGACGGTCCTGGCGGTGCGGCTCGACGTGGCGGCGCCCGGACTGGTCCTGACGCTGGCCATGCCAGCCGTGTCGCTTCGGCAGTCGCTTCTGTCGGCCGAGCCGAAGTTGAAACCGCTGTCGGACCTTCCCCGGCCGCTTTGGCCGGTTGACATCTTGCGTCTGCCGGGCGTCCCGCCGACCCCGGCCGAGTTCCTCCGCACCACCCAGACGGTCAAGACGGCTATCACCTGCGGGCGGTGCCAAGGGACAGGGAAGATCAAGATGGGTTGGGGCTGGTTCGAGCGGAGCGACGCGCGGTGCGAGGCCTGCCAAGGCGCGGGCATCGCCGTCCGGGCGGAAGACTTCGACAAACTTGCCCCATGGGCCGAGGAGGGCGCACGCGCCGTCTGGTCGGCGGGCCAGGACGGGCGGTCCCGGGCGGCGGTCCGGACGATGGGGGCGGAGGTCCTGAAGTCGCTGGCGGCCGTCGGGCGCAACTTCCAGTTGCTGTTCGGCTCCGAGGGGGTGGACCTCGTGAAGTTCCCGCCCGCCATGCCGCACGGCATCGTCCTGTACTGTCGCGTCGCGGAGTCGGTTGACGGACCCGACGGGCGGTACCTGTTTTTGGAATCGGTGAACACGCCGACCCTGGCGGCCGTCCGGGTCGACGACCTGGTGGGGCATGATGACATGGGTCCGACCGCCGGCCGGTCGGAGCCAAAGGTCGGTACCTGGTTCGCCCTCGCCGGGGCCGTCCTGTCGCGGTTCGACACGGGCGAGCGCCGCGGCGTCTTCGTGCTTCCCTTCGAGTGGGCGTCTTATCAGCCCGTCGCGGCCGAGCCGGGTCGCGAGGGCAATCGCCGCCCCGGTGGCGGCGGCGGGCGTGAGCCGGGCCGGGATCCGGGACGCGGGCCCCGGGGCGCCCCCGGGCGCTGACGCTTCCGGGCCGACGATCCTCCACAGGCGGCAGCGCCGTTTCCCCGCAGGGAATATTCCCCCTTTTGCCGGACATCGAGGCGCTTGCTCCCGGCGCGGGAGCAGGCTATAATCGCGGATGCATTATCCGTTATCGGGCAGGCTGAATCATTGGAGGTGCGATCATGCTCCTGGCGATTCTTCGGCTCTTATTCCTTCTGGCGATGGCGGGAATCGGCCTGCTGTTCGGGCGGGCCCTCGCGCCGCCGGACGAGCGACTCGCGATTCCCCAGTTGCCGCTCTACATGATGCTCGCCTTCATGGGGGCGGCCGTCGTCGTCATCGGCCTGGACGTGGCGCTGAGACGAAAGAACATCAGCCTCGTCTCGGCCGTGTTCTTCGGCCTCGTGGTGGGTCTGGTGGTCACGATCCTTCTGGGGCCCGTGGTGGACATCACGGTCTGGATCCCCGAGAAGGCCCGCGAGCCGGTCAAAGTCGGGATTGCGGTGATCACTTCGTACCTGGCGATCTCGCTCATCCTCCAGACGAAGGACGATTTCCGCTTCATCATTCCCTACATCGAGTTTGCCAAGCAGCAGAAGGGCGGGCGCCCGCTCTTGCTGGACACCAGCGCCGTCATTGACGGCCGCATCGCCGACGTCGCTGAGACGCGCTTTCTCGATTCGCCCCTCGTCGTCCCGCGGTTCGTCCTGACGGAACTTCAGGCGGTCGCCGATTCGACGGACCGGCTGAAGCGGAACCGCGGCCGGCGGGGCCTGGACATCCTGAACCGCCTCCAGTCGATGGCCCACGTGGACATCAGCATCCAGGAGAGCCCCGTGCCCGCCCAGGCGGGCGACGGCGTGGACCAGAGGCTCGTCGCCATGGCCGCCAGCGTCTCCGGACGCATCGTCACCAACGACTTCAACCTCAACAAGGTGGCGAAGGTGAGCGGCATCGAGGTGATTAACCTGAACGACCTGGCGAACGCCCTGAAGCCCGCTTTCCTGCCGGGCGAAACCGTCGAAGTCGCCGTCATCAAGCCTGGCCAGGAGGGCGGCCAGGGCGTCGGATATCTCGAGGACGGGACCATGATCGTGGTCGAGGACGGCGAAAAAAGCATCGGACAGGCCGTCACCATCACCGTGACGAGCGTTCTGCCGACGAGCGCCGGCCGCATTATCTTCGGCCGGATTGAGCCTCTCCAGGAAGGCCTGAACCGGCGGAGGCCCGGCGGAGGGAGCCCGCGATGAGGTGCGGGCGTTCCGAGCGCCGCGCGTGTCCCGGCGTGCCCGCCGGAGGATCCCAAAGGTCCCCCATGCCGACCGCCACGGTCATTTTGCCCGCCGCCGGACGGGGCGCCCGTTTTGCGATGCCCGGCGGCGGAGGTCGCGCCTCGCCGGTCGGGGCGCCGGAAACGAAGGTGTTCGTCTCGCTGGCGGGCCGGCCGGTGTTGGCCCACACGCTGGATCGTTTCGCGGCCTTGGAGGCCGTCGTCGAGGTCATTGTGCCGGTGCCTCCCGAGGCGGTGGCGTGGGCGCGCGAGACGTTCGGCGAGCGTACGGCCTCGGGCCGGCCGCTGATCTTCGTGGGCGGCGGGGAGGACCGGGTCGAGAGCGTGGCCGAGGCGCTGGCCGCCTCCGACGGAAAATCGGACCTGGTGGTGATTCACGACGCGGTGCGTCCCCTCGTTCGCCGGGCGGTCGTCGAGGAGGCGATGCGCGTCGCGATGGAAAGGGGGGCCGCCGTCGTCGGCCGGCCGGTGGACCACACCGTGAAGCGCGTGTCGGACGGGCGCCTGGTGGCCGAGACCGTTCCGCGCGAGAACCTCTGGCTGGCCCAGACGCCGCAGGTCTTTCGCCGCAACGTCATCGCGCGGGCCTACGAGCGCCGCTGCCACATCGTCGGCCGGGTGACCGACGACGCCCAGTTGGTCGAAGCGATGGGCGGGTGTGTGGCGATGGTGTGCGGGGACGCGGCCAACGTGAAGATCACAACGGCCGAAGACCTTCGGCTGTGCGAGGCGCTCCTGGAGGCCGGCTGGCCTTTCGAGGGCGACGAGAGGTAAAAAACGGGGACGGGAGTCGTTTTGGCGAAAACCCGCTTGGCGTGGGCGCCAAGGCCGTTTTTTGAGAAACGACTCCCGTCCCCTTTTTTCTCGCCGCTCCACTACTGGGCCGTCGCCGGCGCCGAGCCGGACGCGAAGGAAAACCCATGCGCGAGATGCTCTTGGTGCTGCTGGCTCTGGCGACTCTAGTCGGACTGCTCGCCGCCGGATCGATCCTGGGAGGACCCGCCCCCGCTCCGCAGGATGCGGAACGTCCCTCCGGGGCTGCGCAGGCGCGGAAAGGCTGGAAACGCGTCTGGGCCGATGAGTTCGACACCACAGGCCTCCCCGACCCCAAGAAGTGGGACTACGAGGAAGGGTTTGTCCGCAATCAGGAGGCCCAGTACTACACGCGGGCCCGGTTGGAGAACGCGCGGGTCGAGGGCGGCACGCTCATCATCGAGGGACGCAAGGAAAAGTTCCCGAACCCGCAGTATCGGCCTGGGGGCAAGGGGCCGGAGGTTGCCGAGTACACGGCGGCGAGCGTGATCACGCGCGGCAAGGCGGCGTGGCGATACGGGCGGGTCGAGGTTCGGGCGAAGTTGCCCCAGGGCCGCGGCGTCTGGCCCGCCATCTGGATGCTCGGAACCAACATCGGCCAGGCGGGTTGGCCGGCCTGCGGCGAAATCGACATCATGGAATTCGTCGGCCACACGCCCGACCGCGTCCACGGCACGGTCCATTGGCGGGGCGGCGACGGCAAGCATCAATCCAGCGGCGGGAACCTGAAAGTCGAGCGGCCCTGGGACGATTTCCACGTCTATGCCGTCGAGTGGACGGACCAGCAGATGGACTTCTACTTCGATGAAACCAAGTACTTCTCGTTCCAGGTCGACAAGGCGACCGACAAGGGCGGCAACGCCTTCCGCCAGCCGCAGTACCTCCTCATCAACCTGGCCCTGGGCGGGTCCTGGGGCGGCGCCATCGACGATAAAATCTTTCCTCGGAAATATGTTATTGACTATGTTCGGGTCTACGAGCAAGCCCCGGAGAAGTAGCGCGAAGGGCGCTGTTTGAGCCGCACGCCGCCTCGAGGCTCTATTGTCCGAGCCCGTAGTCCTTGATCTTCCGGTAGAGGGTCCGCTCGCCGATCCCCAGCATCCGGGCCGCCTGCTGCCGGTTCCCGCCCGTTATCTCCAGCGTCCGCGCGATGACGATGCGTTCGGCGTCGGCGAGGCTCATGCCGGGCGTGAAACCGTCGGCTTCCGTCTCCTGGCCGCTTGGGTGAATCTCCGGCGGAATGTCCTCGACCTGAAGCGTTTCGTGCGGCGCGAGGAGAATCATCGTTTCGAGCGTGTTGATGAGTTCGCGGATGTTGCCCGGCCAGTCGTAGGCGGCGAGGGCCCGCTGGGCCTCTGGCGTGATGCCGGCGACGTTTTTTCCGTGTTCGCGCGCGATCTGGCGGATGTAGTGCTCCGTCAGCAGCGGGATGTCTTCCCGACGCTGGCGCAGGGCCGGCAACGCGACGCGCACGACGCGGAGGCGAAAATAGAGGTCCTCGCGGAACTTCCCGCGCTTGACGAGTTCGTCGAGGTCCTGGTTCGTGGCGCTCAGGAGGCGGACGTCGACTTTTCGCGGCTCGTTGGAGCCGACGCGCACGATTTCGCCGTCCTCCAGGACGCGCAAGAGTTTGATCTGCGTCGAGACGGGCATATCGCTGACCTCGTCGAGGAAGAGCGTCCCGCCGTCGGCGTGCTCGAAGCGGCCCTTGCGCCGCATGACGGCCCCGGTGAAGGCGCCCTTCTCGTGGCCGAAGAGTTCGCTCTCGAGGATCCCTTCGCTGAGGGCCGCACAGTTGAGCGCGACGAAGTTCTTTCCCTTTCGGCGCGAGTTGGTGTGCAGGGCCTTGGCCACCAGTTCCTTGCCCGTGCCGCTCTCGCCTTCAATCAGGACCGTCGCGTCGGTCGGGGCGACCTGTCGGCAGGTCTGGATGACGCGTTGCATGGCCGCCGAGTGGCCGATGATCCCCTCGAATCCGAACCGCTCGTCCAACTGGGCCGACAGTTGCTCCGTGCGACGCAGGAGCCGCCGGTGCTCCAGCGCCTTGGCGACGCGGTCCCTCAGTTCGCCGATGTTGAGCGGCTTGGTGATGTAATCGCTGGCGCCCTGGCGGATGGCCTGGACGGCCGTCTCGATCGTCCCGTGGCCGGTGACCATGAGGACCTCGGCCGCGGGGTCGATCCGCTTCGCGTGCCGGAGCACCTCCATCCCGTCGAGGTGCTGCATGACGAGGTCGGTGACGACGAGGTCGAAGTCGTCGGCGTCGAGGCTTGCGATCGCCCGGCGCGGGTCGGTGACGACGACGCACGTGTGTCCGACGCGCTGGAGCGCTTCGGCCATGGCGTCGGCCTGGGGGCGGTCGTCCTCGACGATGAGGATTCGGCCACGGTCGGGTTCGCCAGATTCAGCCATCGGTCGGTGTCCCACCTGTACAAGGTTATTTCAACGCAGAGAACGCAGAGAACGCAGAGACCGCGGAGAAAAGATTTTTCTTTTTGATTTCTTTGAATCTGTTCTCTGCGCCCTCTGCGTTCTCTGCGTTAAGAACACGGCATCTCGGCGGCGGGGAGCCAGAGGGTGAATCGCGTGCCGCGCCCCGGTTCGCTGTGGACCTCCAGCGTGCCGCCGTGTTCCTTCACGATGCGGTGGACGGTCGGCAGTCCCAGGCCCGTGCCGCCCTTGCGCGTAGAATAGTAGGGCTGGCCGATTTTGTCCAGATCCTCCGGCCGGATGCCGACGCCCGTGTCCGTCACGTGGATGCACACGCCGCGCTTCACCCGTTCCGTGCTGAGCATCAGGTCGCCGCCGTTCGGCATGGCGGCCTCGGCGTTCAGCACGAGGTTGCTGACGGCCTGCTTGATGAGGTCGGCGTCCAGGGCGACGGGCGGCAGGTTCTCCGCGAAACTCGTCCGCACCTGCACGTGCGCGCGCGCCAAACGCTCCGCGTAAAACGCCACCGCCTCCCGGACCACCGCGTTCGCGTCCTGCGCCTCCAGACGCACCTCGTGCTTGCCGGCGAAGCGGAGAAAATCGTCGAGGATCTGTTCGAGGCGTTTGGCTTCCTGGCCGATTGTCTCCAGTTTTCTCAGGATTCGCGGGTCGGCGGCGGCGCCCGGGCGCTCGAGGTCTTCCCGCAGAAGTTCCAGGTTCAGCGTCAGGGTGGAGAGAGGATTTCGGATCTCGTGGGCCAGGCCCCCCGTCAGCGTGCCGACGTAGGCCAGGTGCTCGGCCTCCCGCGCCCGCCGCTCCGAAGCGCGCGCCCGCTCCTCGGCGCGCCTGCACCAAGCAAGC
This sequence comes from Planctomycetota bacterium, assembly GCA_026387035.1. Lineage (NCBI taxonomy): Bacteria > Pseudomonadati > Planctomycetota > Planctomycetota bacterium. The sequence continues at coordinate 4,484 of JAPLMM010000174.1, read as the reverse complement.
GCCACCGGCGCCGCGAGCGCCAAGCCGATGACCAGCCCGATTCCGATTGCCGCCAACGGATGCACGCCCGCTCCCTCTATTTCCCGGGCTTTTTCAGTTCCGCCGCGAACGCTTCCAGGTCGTCGTATCGGATGAGCGGGCGCTTCACAGGTTCGGCCTCTTTCGGCGACAGACCCGGAGCGCGGGCGCGGCGGCTCGGCGGGGGCCGGGCATCGGGCCCGTTACTTGGCGTCGGGCTTTTTCTCTCCGGCCTCTTCCTTCAGGACGGCTTTGCGCGAGAGTTTGATGCGGCCCGAGTCGTCCACGCTGATGACCTTGACGCGGACCGTGTCGCCGATCTTTACGACGTTCTCGACCTTCTCCACGTAGCCGTCCGCCAATTCCGAGATGTGGCACATGCCGTCCGTTCCCGGCATGACCTCGACGAACGCGCCGAACGGCTTGATGGTGACGACCTTGCCGGTGTAGATGTGTCCAACCTTGACCTCGGCGGTGAGGGCGATGATGGCCTCGCGCGCCCGTTCGGCGGCGGCGGCGTCCACGCTGGAAATCGTGACCGTTCCGTCGTCCTCGATCTCGATGCGGGCGCCGGTGTCGGCCTCCAGGCCCTTGATCGTCTTGCCGCCCGGGCCGATCACCTTCCCGATCTTGTCCGGGTTGATCTTCACCTGGATGAGCCGCGGCGCGTGCTGGCTGATCTCCGCCCGCGGCGCCTGGATCGTCTCCAGCATCTTCCGCAGAATCTCAAGCCGCACCTCGCGCGCCTTCTCGAGGGCTTTTCGGCACGTTTCCAGCGTGATGGCCTGGATCTTGAGGTCCAACTGGATGCCCGTGACGCCGTTCTGCGTCCCCGCGACTTTGAAATCCATGTCGCCGACGTGGTCCTCTTCGCCCTGGATGTCCACGAGGAACAGTTCCTTGTCGCCCTCGTGGACCCGGCCGATGGAGACGCCCGCGACCGGCTGCTTGATCGGGACGCCGGCGTCCATCAGGCTGAGCGTCGCTCCACACACCGACGCCATGCTCGACGAACCGTTCGATTCCATGATGTCCGAAACGATGCGGATCGTGTAAGGGAACTCCTCGGCCAAGGGCATGACCGGCGCGAGGCTCTTCTCCGCCAGGGCTCCGTGGCCGATGTCCCGCCGGCGCGGGCCTCGCATCATCTTCGCCTCGCCCACGGAAAATGGCGGGAAGTTGTAATGCAGCATGAAGGGCTTCCGGTATTCCTCCAGCAGGCCGTCGATGATCTGCTGGTCTTCCGTTGTGCCGAGCGTCGTCACGACCATCGCCTGCGTCTCGCCCCGCGTAAAGAGCGCCGACCCGTGGGTCCGCGGCAGGACGCCGACCTCGCACGTGACCGGCCGAAGGTCGTCGAGTTTTCGCCCGTCGGTCCGCCGGCCTTCCATGAGCATCCGGTGAACCAGGCGGTCCTCCACCTGGGTCCAGGCCCGTTTGAAGTCCGGCGCGGTCCACTCCGACGCCTCGGGGTCCACGCCCAGGATCGCTTCGCAGGCGCGTTCGGCCACGTCCTTCGTCGCCTGCTGGCGGTCGATCTTCCCGTGCACCTGCTTGGCGGCCTGGAGGTCCTTGAGGAACCCCTTTTCGATCTCGGCCACGAGCGCCGACACGTCCGCCGGTTTCTCCCAATCCGCCTTCTCGACGCCGAATTTTTCGATGAGTTCCCGCTGCATCTCGATGACCGTCCGGATGCTTTCCTGGGCGAAGGCCACCGCCTCGACGATTCTTTCCTCCGGGATCTCGGCCCCTTCGCACTCCATCATGTTGACGCGGTCGTCGCAGCCGGCCACGATGAGTTCCATGGTCGCTTTTTCGCGCTGCGTGTGTGTCGGGTTCAGAACGAACTCGCCGTCCACCAGCGCCACGCGCGCCGCGCCCAGCAGGCCGTCCCACGGGATCGGCGACAAGGCCAGCGACGCGCTCGCCCCGATCATCGCCAGGAGGTCCGGATCGTTCTCCTGGTCCGCCGACAGCACCAGCGCCACCACCTGGACCTCGTCGTTGTATCCGTCGGGGAACAAGGGCCGGATGGGCCGATCGATCATCCGGCACGTGAGGGTTTCCTTGGTGGAGGGGCGTCCCTCGCGCTTGAAGAATCCGCCGGGAATCTTCCCGGCCGCATACGTGTACTCCCGGTACTCCACCGTCAGGGGGAAGAAATCGATGCCTTCCCGCGGCGCCGCCGACGTCGCCGTCACCAGCACCACCGTGTCCCCGTAACGCATCAGCACGCTGCCGCCCGCTTGCTTTGCCACCCGGCCGGTCTCGATGACCAGCGTCCGTCCCGCGATCTCTCTTTCGATTCTCACCATAGCCATTGTCCGTTCCAACCTTTCTTGTTTTCTGTCGTTCGTTCCCTTGCCGCTGCCTCTTCCGCTACAACGTTATCTCAACGCAGAGATCGCAGAGCACGCAGAGAACCGCAAAGACAGGGGAACAGCAAAACAGGCTTCTGTTTGCCGTTGTTACTCAATCCTTCCTCTGCGTTCTCCGCGTACTCTGCGTTGAAAACACCGTGTCGTTTTACCGGCGAATGCCGAGCCGCTCGATGACCGTTTGGTAGCGCTTGCGGTCGTGCAGCAGAAGGTACTTCAACAGACGGGCACGCCGGCCCACCATCTTCAAGAGACCCCGGCGGGACGAATGGTCCTTGCGGTGGGTCTTCAGGTGTTCGGTCAGGTGGCGGATGCGTTCCGTCAGGAGCGCGACCTGGACTTCCGGCGACCCTGTGTCGCCTTCGTGAGTCCGGTAGTTCTGAATCAGATCCTGCTTCACCTGCGTTGCCATGACGCCTGCTCCTTACGACACTTGGGCAACGGGAGGCGACCTCTCCCGCGCCTGCTTTCCGTTGTGCCTAGTGGTCCGCCACAGTTGAACTTGTGGGTGCCATACTTTCGCGCCGTTGCGAAAGCATGGTCATTCGCGCGTTCCTTTCCCTCTCTAACGGTCGCTTGTGCCCGCCACTTTACACCAAATGCCCCGCCAATGCAATACCCCCCTTTCCGAAAATTACCCCTGGGGGTATCTTCCCGTCGCGCTGCCCCGACCGTTGCGCGGCGTCCCGCCGGGACGCCGCGATTTCATCCCGGCGCGCCGGGATTTGGAGGGTGGCGGGTCAGCCGTCAGGCCACGGCACGCCTGCCGTGCCAGGGGAGACCCGCCACCCTTCAGTTATGAAACCAGTTCTAGCCTCTGCCCCGGCCGCGACGGGCGCGCGGGCCGGGACCTTTGCCCTTGCCGCCTCCGCCCGATGGCGCGGCGCCGGCTTGGAGCCGTTCGACCCGGATGCCGCTCGATCCGTCCACCGGGCAGACGTTCTCGCACACGCCGCACCCGATGCACCGGCACGGCAGAAGATAGGGCAGGGCGAGGGGCCGCATCTTCGGCGGCATCGTCTCCAGTTCCGCTTCCTCGGCGGGCGTCAGGCCTTCCGCCGTCGCCCTGCGGGCTATGGCGGACAGGTCCTCCTCGCGCTTCGCCTCCAGTTGCTCGTAGCGGTTGCGCCTGTCGTCGGGCATCTTGAGCCACTCGTTGTTCGCCACCTCGACGGTGCGGTGCGAGATGGCCCTCGGCGTGACGGGACACATCTCCTCGCACGTGAGGCACTCTTCGCCGCGCGCCCACGGCAGGCAGCGGTCGTGGTCGAAGACGGCGGTGCCGATCCGCCACTCATTCTTCTCGGCCCGCGCGAGGGGAGCGATCGCCCCCGTCGGGCAGACCGTCGCACAGAGGTTCGCCGGCCGGTCCTCACCCGCTTCCCCAGCATGGGCGTTGCACGTGTAGTCGCAGTAGCCGATGTTGAAGACGAACGCGGGCGTCCAGAGGCCTGCGATGCCGTTTTCGATCCCCGAGGGGTGCAGGGCGTTCGTCGGGCAGACGCGCATGCACGCGCCGCAGCGGACGCAGGCGGCCTGGAAATCGCCGTCCGGCTTTAGGGCGCCTGGCGGTCGCAGCATCGGGTTCGACTCTTCCTTCTCGCGCGAACGCCGGTCGAGGAGAAGCGCCGGCGCGAGAACCGCGCCGACCGCCGCCGACCCCAGGAACGCCCGCCGGCTCGGGCACGCGCCTGCGGCGGGCCGGACCGGCGCCGGCCGGCCGACGCCGATGTGAATCGCCTCGACGGGACACATGCTGCGCTCGCACGCATAGCAGAGGATGCATTCCTGGACGATGCTGCGATACGGTGTCCCTTCCCCGCCCGCCCTGTAGTAGAGAGTATCTCTCACTACAGGGCCCGGCTCGAACGCGCCCATCTTGCACTGCTCGCGGCACTTGTTGCACCGCACGCACTTGCTGGAGATGCGCGGACGCAGGGGGCTCGTGGAACCCACGAGGCCCAGCAGGGCCCCCAGCGGGCAGAGGTTCCGGCACCAAAACCGTTTCTGGTAGGCCTGTACGAGAAGGACCGCCAGCAGCAGGGCGACGAACGTCCATCCCCATCGCGTCGCGGCCCACCGGCCGCC
>JAPLMM010000173.1 GCA_026387035.1 Planctomycetota bacterium | reverse complement strand
GGTTCGCCGCCCAGTTTACCGGGCGCGTTTTGTGCCGTTCACATTTAGCCGCCCAGTTTACTGGGCGCGTTTTGTGCCGTTCACATTTAGCCGCCCAGTTTACTGGGCGCTGGGTTCGCCGCCCAGTTTACCGGGCGCGTTTTGTGCCGTTCACATTTAGCCGCCCAGTTTACCGGGCGCGTTTTGTGCCGTTCACATTTAGCCGCCCAGTTTACTGGGCGCTGGTGGAACCTGGTGGGGGGAACCGAGAGAGAAAGGGAACAACCATGAAACGGGGACTCGTGATCGGACTGGTGGGCGCGGTGCTCATTGCCGGGTGCGTGGGGACGGCGGTGAAGCAGGCGTATTACGGTGTGACGGGGGCGAGCGGCCGGTACTTCGAAATCAGGAACATGGGCGGCCCGACGAGCCTCCTCGCGTACCGCTCGGCCCAGGTGGAATCGTTCGACCCGTCGCCGATGCTCGGGGCGATCCCGAAGGACGTCGTGGCGTCGGTGCGGCCGGCGGTGGCGGCGAAACTCGCGGAACTCGATGCGTTCAAGACGGGCGGCGGCAAGCCGACCTTGCTCATCCGCGGAAAGTTCATGGATTACGATTCGGGCGGTTCGGCGCTTCGGGCGACCGGCTTCGGCGTGGACCCCTTCCTGACGGTCCAGGTGGAGATCGTCAACGCCGAGACGAAGCAGGTGCTCGGCGTCGCGATGGTGACGGGGACCGTGAAGAGCGCGGTGCGCGTCGGCCCGGATGAACTGGCCGAAGGCGTGGCCAAGGCCGTGAAGGGCCTCCTGGAATCCCACATGAAGAAGCCCGAGTAGCGCGCGGGCCGGCGCGGCGGTTGGGCCTGGAATTCACGCTCCACCCCGTGGCCGACCTCCCAAGGAGGCAAAAAAGTAGCATGTCCCCTTTTTGCCCCTGGACCCAAGACCAGTTTTCCCGCCTGAGACTCGACGGTTGGGATTGGCAAACCGGCACGCTCTTCTGCGATGTGTTCAACGGCTCGGACGCCACGCTCAGGAGCCTCACCTTCCGTGTGACGTTCCGAAGGAACGATATGGTCCAGGCACGCGATGTTCGCAGCACTTTTACCCCGCTCGGTGGTGGTTCCGGTCAAGCCGGTTCGTGGCAACTTGAAGCGGGCATCGAAGAGGAGGAGTTGATCAATGTGGAACTGATAGGAGCGGACTTCATCCATTAGAATCCTCAAACCCATCCATGCCAACAATGCCTGCCCATGACGGGCGCAATATCATTGCACCGCACGTTGTGATCCTGGGCGCGGGAGCAAGCCGGGCAGCCTTGCCCAAGGGAGACGCTTTGGGGAAAGTGCTTCCGCTAATGAGTGACTTTGTCGAGACGGTTGGACTTGGTCCCCTGTTGACTGAACATGGGATCCAGTGGCAGGGTGCCGATTTCGAATCACTTTACGACGACCTGGTTTCTTCGGGGAAGACCCCCGAACTCATCACCCGCTTGGAGGAAAGGGTCTTCAACTACCTTCATGACATTCGGCTGCCCGACAGGGCGACCCTATACGACTTTCTAATCCTAGCTCTCCGCAAGAAGGACTTGATAGCCACTTTCAATTGGGACCCGCTCTTGATGCAAGCCTTTTCGCGCAACGCCCACATTACGCAACCACCAGAGTTCGCGTTTCTTCATGGCAATGTCGCCTGCGGTGTGTGTCATGCGCACAAGTCTGTCGGGTTTTTCGGCCAGACCTGTCCAAAGTGTGGAAGACCCTTTGACAGATCTCATCTCCTTTACCCGGTTAAGCACAAGAACTATGAACAGGACCCCTTCATTGCTGGCGAATGGATCCGATTTCGTCACTTTCTCAAACACGCCTACATTGTGACTATCTTTGGATATAGTGCCCCCAGGACAGATTCAGCGGCGTGCTCGCTGATGCTCGAAGCATGGCGGGATAACCCGAGCCAAGAGTTGGGCCAAGTCGAAATCGTGGACGTTGGACACAAGAGGCAACTGAATCGGAGTTGGAGCGAGTTCTTCGTGCGACAGCATTGCGGTCTCACAAAGACGATCAACAGGTCCTTCTTGGGATGCTTCCCGCGTCGATCGTGTGAGTCATTGTATGAAATGACACTCATGTGTAACACTAGCCGAGCGCCGTCGACATTCCCCCGTCTTAGGAAGTTAGATACCCTCCAGGACTGGGGTCGGCCGCTGATTGAGGAAGAACGACGCGCCGAAGAATCCGGTGCAAGTCTGTTGCTACCTCACGCTCACGTAACTTAAGCCCCAAGTGGGGGGAATTCGGGGGACGGGGACTTCGGGGAACCCTATACTGCTTTCGGTTTTCCGATTTCTCCCTGTTCCTTCAAAGGAGCCCTTCGGGCCGGCGACAGGCATTTCCGGCCCCAATCCTGCTTTTCCCCCCTGCCTGCCACGGCGTAGTCCCGGCGCGCCGGGACTTCGGCGGACAAGTCGGATTTTGTCATTTCCCCCCCATCCCCCCTCTGCGTCCCTTCGACTGCGCTCAGGGCAAGCCTCTGCGATCTCCCTGGCAGGGCTACGGCCCCCCTGGCCGGGGTACGGCTCCGGCCGTGGCCCCCTGCCGTGAAGGCCGCGCAATTCCCGTGCCAAAACGGCCGAAAAAAAGTTATTAACATAAAGGTATGCACATGGCATGGATGGAAAAAGTGCGAAATTGGGCGCAAAAACCGGTAAAAACCGGTCAAAAACGTGCAAAAAGAGGGTAAAAAAGTCAAAATTTGCGCTAGCCCATCTTACCCAAGGCACCCCGTCCGCCGAAAAAACCCCCCGGACACCAGCGCCAGGGCCTATGGGTTCCAAAAAATCGCCCCAAAATACTCCCCAAAACTCGCGCCAAAAAGTTATCCACAATCCTCCTTCGCCCTGCGGGCTACGGAGGACAGGTCGCCGCCCGTAAGTTGAACCTCGGCGATGGGGAAGGTTTCCGCCCGCTTCCGCCTTCCCAAGTCGCCGACGCGCCAAAGCCGCTAGTGCCGGTTTTTCGATTGAGGGTCGCGTGTCGGCGGCCCTATAATGCGTCCCGGAGTTGGCGGAAAGCCCCAGCGGCTGTGACGAAGAGGAGGCCGAAGGTACCGTGCTTTCGTTTCGCGTGCTGATGGAGGGCAAACCGCCCGAGCGGCTCGATCTGGACCAGATTTACCTGACGAGCCTGGAAGGCCAGCCGATCCGCGCCCGGTTTCGCTACGTGCCGGACGAAGCGATGCTGTTTTGCGACCGCCGGGCCCAGGGCTTGGCGGCGCTGAACATTCCCTGGCCGGTGCAGGGCGCGGGTCGGCTGATGCTGCGGACCGCGCTCGTGCCCGATGCCGAGGAACCGTACCTCCTGCCCCTGGAACTCGCGCGGGGACGGGTCGCCGACGTCTGGCGCAAAAAGGACGAGTGGGGGTACGTTTACGGCGGTCCGACGCCCGGGTTCGAGGCCGAATTGAACGAAGCGAAGTTGCTGTTGGCCCGCGCCATGACGGCGCTGGACTCGGCCGTGGCGTCGGCGGCGTTGGCGGAGGAGGCGCTCGCCCAGGCCGTCGCGCTGGGCGAGAAACTGGCCCTTGGCGATGCGCACGTCGGCATCGGGATCCGGCGCGAGCGCGGCGACCTGCGGCGTGTCGATTTCGGATGCTACTGGGAAGTCTTCGGCGACCAGCCGCGCGTCCAGGAACGTTTCGTCGAAACCTTCAACTACGTCACCCTGCCGTTCACCTGGCGGCTGATAGAGCCGCGCGAGCAGGAGTTCCATTGGGGCTGGCACGACGGCTGGGTCCACTGGTTTGAGGCGAAGGGCATCGCCATCAAGGGGGGGTCGCTCATTCGTTTCGCGGAGCCCTATCTGCCCGACTGGGTGTGGATTTGGGAGAATGATTTCGGCGCCGTCCGCGACTACGTGTTCGACCAGGTGGAGCGCTGCGTGCAGCGCTATCGCGGCCACATCGACCACTGGGACGCCGTGACGGGACTCCACGTCGAGAACTGCATGAATCTTCCTCTGGACCGAGTCCTGGAACTGACGCGGGTGTGTGCCCGGGCGGTGAAGCGGACCGACCCGTCGGCCAAGGTGGTGCTGGACCTCGTGCAGCCGTGGGGCGAGTATTACGCGACGAACCAGCGTTCCATCTGGCCGTTCCACTACGCGGAAATGTGCATCAACGCGGGGGTGGATTTCGACGTGATCGGCCTCCAGGTGTTTCTGGGGACGGCCGGCGAAGGGTTCTATTGCCGCGACATGCTCGCCATCTCGGAGATGCTGAGCCTGTTCGGTTCGCTCGGCAAGCCGGTGCACGTGACGGCGGCCGGCGTGCCGTCCGCGTGTTATGCGGACGAGGCGGCGACCGTCGGCGGCCCGGCCCACCAGCCGGGAGCCGGGGGGGTGTGGCGCAAGCCCTGGGACGAGGTCGTCCAATCCGACTGGCTCGACGAGTTCTACCACATCGCCATTTCCAAGCCGTTCGTCACGGCCGTCTCCTGGCGCGATTTCTGGGACGAGCAGCCCCACGGTTTCCCCCACGGGGGGCTCCTGCGGAAGGACCTTCACCCCAAGATCGCGTACCGGAAACTGGTGGGCGTTCGCCAGGAAATCTGGCCGGCGGGCGGTCCTCAGGGCGGCGATACGAACGTCCTCTGGCCGGAACTCTAAACGCGGCCAAGACCTGCCGCTCACCCGATCCTCGTGAGGCGCGCGGCTTTCATGTGGCGACTTGGCCGGCGGGGGCATGCCTCTGGGTTGCGGTGCGCCAGGGCCATCGCGGCGGCGCCGGCCCCGGCGGCCTTCAGAAACGCGCGGCGGTTCAAGTTCAGGCTCCTCTGTTTTTTCAGGGTTTCGCGGGTTTGTAGTCGGGGTTCGGCGTGGGCATCTGGGCGCCGACGGTTCGCCGCCACTCGGCCAGCATCTTCTGGAGTTCGCGGGCCTTCTCTGGCATCGCCGCCGCCAGGTCATTCGCCTCGCCGAGGTCGTCCCTCAGGTTGTAGAGTTCGAGACGGCCGTCCTCGAAGTATTCGATGAGTTTCCAGTCGCCCGCGCGGACGGCGCCGCCGGGCAGAGTGTTGTGGTAATGCGGATTTGGGGGCCGCTTCGGCCCCGGCCCCGGCTATCTCGAGGATCGTGGGGAAGAAGTCGACGCTCGTCACGACCTCGTCGCAGATGGTGCCGGGCTTGACGACGCTTGGCCACCGGACGATCATGGGCTCGCGGATGCCGCCCTCGTAGAGGGTACCTTTGCCAGCCCGGAGCGGGGCGTTGGAGGTCGTGCCGGCCACGCCACCGTTGTCCGACATGAACATGACCACCGTGCGGTCCGCCAGGCCCAGCGCCTCCAGTTTGGCGCACACCTTGCCGACGCTGTCGTCCACGCTCTGGATCATGGCTCCATAGGTGGCGTTGCGCTGCCCGCTTGCCGGGTCGGCCTTGGCTTTGTACTTCTCGATGATTTCCTTCTTGGCCATGAGCGGCGAATGCACGGCGTAGTGGGGCAGGTAAAGGAGCCAGGCGGTCCGTCAGGTACTCGCCGTCCGGGGCCGACGGGATCGTCGGAATCCGGTATGGGGCGAAGTAACTGGGTGGCTGGCCCTGGTTCGTGCCTGCGAAGTTCAGGTCGAACCCCTGCTTGTCGGGCCAGTACGTCTCACTGCCCAGGTGCCACTTGCCGATGCTGGCCGTGGCGTAACCGGCGGGCTTCAGGGCCTCGGCTATCGTCACCTCTTCCAGCGGCAGGTACTTGGTCCAGTCGGGGATGCGCAGTTTGGCGTTCGGCCGCCCGTGCCCCGGAATCCAGTCCGTCAGGTGCAGCCGCGCGGGGTACTTGCCGGTCATGATGCTCGCCCGCGTGGGGGAGCAAACGGGGCAGGCGGCGTAAGCGTCGGTGAAACGCATGCCCTCGCGTGCGAGACGGTCGATGTTCGGCGTCTCGTAAAATTTTGTGCCGTAGCATCCGACGTCGCGCCAGCCGAGGTCGTCGACGAGGAAGAAGACGAAGTTGGGTTTCTTCGGCGGCGCCTCTTCCTCCTTCGCCATGGCGGAACGAGCCCACGCACCGGCCAGGTAGCCCAGCGTGCCGGCGGCGCTGCACTTCAGGAATGAACGCCTGTCGAGCCCGGTCATGTCGCTCCTCCCGGTTGCCCCGGTCGTAGGGGCAGGTATCTCTGGTGATTCTATGCCGCGCGCGGCACAGTTCAAGGGTCTTCAGCGGGTTCGGCCTTGTCCGAGCGGTCGGCGGCCGGCATAATGTCGCTCATGGCCGATTCATCTGAAACGCCGCCGCCGGAACCGTCGCCCCTCGTCGCCCGCGCCGAGCAGGTGGTGCTGGTCGTCCTCGCGCTGGCGGTGGTGGCGGGCGTCGCGTGGCGGGCGGCCGATTACTGGCGGATCGGCGCCGAGCCGATCGAGGTTGTCCCGCCCCCCGAAGGGCCGACCTTTCGCGTCAACGTCAACCAGGCCGACTGGGTGACGCTCTCGCTCATTCCCGGGGTCGGCGAAAAACTTGCGAAGGCAATCGTTGACGCCCGCCTGGCCTGCGGCGGGAAGTTTGAATCGCTCGACGACCTCAAAACAGTTCGCGGCATCGGCGACAAAATACTCGAGAAACTCCGGCCTTACCTTTTCCTGGGCGACCCCGACGCGGGGGATGAGCCCGTCGAGATGGTGGATGCCCCCTGAGGCCCGCTCCGTTGCCGCCTCGCCCCCTCTGTGCTATGATGCCCTCTTGCCGATAGGGGTTCCGGCTTATGGACCGCTTCGAACTGGTGTCCGATTTCGTGCCGAAGGGCGACCAGCCCGCCGCCATCGAGGCCCTCGTGGCGGGCCTGGAGGCCGGCAAACGGTTCCAGACGCTCCTCGGCGTCACGGGCAGCGGCAAGACGTTCACCATGGCCAATGTCATCCAGCGGGTCCAACGGCCGACGCTCGTCATCAGCCACAATAAGACCCTCGCCGCTCAACTTTACGGCGAGTTCAAGGAGTTCTTCCCTCACAACGCCGTCGCCTACTTCGTTTCCTACTACGATTACTATCAGCCCGAGGCATACATCCCGGCCCGCGACATCTACATCGAGAAGGACGCCTCGATCAACGACGACATCGACCGTCTGCGCCTCCAGGCCACCAGCGCGCTCATGAGCCGGCGCGACGTCATCATCGTCGCCAGCGTCTCGTGCATCTACGGCCTCGGCAGCCCCGAGGATTACGAGGGCATGGTCGTTTCGCTCGAGACCGGTCTGGCGATCGAGCGCGACGATCTTCTGCGGCGTCTCGTGGACCTCCAGTACGAGCGGAACGACATGGGTTTCGGTCGCGGCAAGTTCCGCGTCCGCGGCGATTGCGTCGACGTCCAGCCCGCCTACGAGCAATTCGCCTATCGCGTGGAATTCTTCGGCGACCGCGTCGACCGCATCGCGAGGATCAACCCGACCAGCGGCGAGATCGTCGGCTCCGAGAAGCAGGTCTTCCTGTACCCCGCCAAACACTTTCTTCTGCCCGAGGACCGCGTTGAGACGGCGTGCGTGCGGATTGAGGAGGAATTGACCCAGCGGCTCCAGGAACTCCGCCGCGGCGGCAAACTACTGGAGGCCCAGCGCCTCGAAGCCCGCACCAAGTACGACCTCGAAATGCTCCGCGAGGTCGGCTACTGCGCCGGCATCGAGAACTACAGCCGCCACCTCTCCGGCCGGGCGGCCGGCGAGAGGCCCTACTGCCTTCTGGACTACTTCCCGGAGGATTACCTCGTTTTTGTCGACGAGAGCCACGCCACCATCCCTCAGATCCGCGCGATGCACGCCGGCGACCGCAGCCGAAAAGTCGTCCTCGTCGAGCACGGGTTCCGCCTGCCCTCGGCCCTCGACAACCGGCCGCTGGAGTTTGACGAGTGGCTCGGGCTCGTCGGCCAGACCGTCTTCGTCTCGGCCACGCCGGGCGACTGGGAGATCGAGCGTTCGGGCGGCGAGGTCGTCGAACAGGTCATCCGCCCCACCGGCCTCGTGGACCCCGAGATACGCATCGAGCCGGCAGGCGGGCAGGTCGAGCACCTTCTCGGCGAAATCCGGAAGCGCGTCGAGGCCGGCCAGCGCACCCTCATCACGACCCTCACGAAACGCCTCGCCGAGGACCTTGCCGAATACATTCGCCGCGCCGGCATCAAGTGCGAGTACCTGCACAGCGAGGTCGAGGTGTTCGACCGGAGCGAAATTCTGCGGGACCTGAGGCTCGGCAAGTTCGACGCCATCGTCGGCATCAATCTGCTGCGCGAGGGTCTGGACTTGCCGGAGGTCAGCCTCGTCGCTATCCTCGATGCGGATCGCGAAGGGTTCCTTCGCTCGGAAACGAGCCTGTTGCAGACGATCGGCCGCTGCGCCCGCCACGCGAGCGCCCAGGTGGTCCTCTACGCCGACACCCTGACGCCGAGCATGCAGCGGGCCGTCGAGGAGACTCGCCGACGCCGCGAAAAACAGGCCGCCCATAACCGGGAGCACGGCATCAAGCCCGAAAGCATCCGAAAGGCGGTCCGTGTCGGCATCGAAGCCGAGGTCCAGGGCCGGCGGGCGGCACGCGAGGCCGTCCGCCTGAGCGAAAGGGATTTTGCGCGATCCGAACTCGTCCGCGAACTGGAAGGAGAAATGCACCGGGCGGCCGAACGCCTCGAATTTGAACGCGCCGCCCAACTCCGCGACCGCATCGAGGAAATCCTCCATGAAACCCAAACGTCCCATTAGCACGATCCCCACGGATCGCCTCAAAGCCCGCGCCCTTGAAAGCCTCCAGCCCCTCCTCACGCTTTCTCTCGACGAGGACATCGGCCCCGGCGACCTGACGACCGACGTGCTCATCGACACCGAGGCCGAGGCCGACGGCCGCGTGGTCGCCTGTGCCGACGGCGTCGTCGCCGGCCTCCTTTTCGTCAAGCCCATTCTGCACCGCGTTGACACGCGGCTCCGATTCAAACCCTCCGTCCGGGACGGGGCGCGCATCCGCGCCGGGCGGACCCTCGGCCGCATCACGGGCCCCGTTCGACCCATGCTCACTGCCGAACGCACCATGCTCAATTTTCTCCAGAGCCTCTCGGGCATCGCCACCCTGACGCGCAAGTACGTGGATGCCGTCAAGGGCACGGGGGTCGTGATTCTCGACACGCGCAAGACCACTCCCGGCTGGCGGTATATCGAGAAGTACGCGGTCCGCGTCGGCGGCGGCATCAACCACCGCACGGGCCTCTATGACGGCGTTCTCATCAAGGACAACCACCTGGCCATCCGTTCGCCGAACCACGTCGGCGAGACGGTGGCGGAACTCATCCGCGAAGCGCGGGGACGCGTCTCGCCCGAAATCCCCATTCAGGTCGAGGTCGAAAGCCTCGATTACCTCGAAGAGGTTTTGCGGGCGGCGCCCGACGTCGTCCTGCTGGACAACATGCCGGTCGAACAACTCCGCCAGGCCGTGGTCCAGCGCGACCGGCTTTTCGGCGACGCCGGACCCGCCCTCGAAGCCTCGGGCGGCATCAACCTCTCCAATGTCCGCGCCGTCGCCGAAACGGGTGTCGACCGCATCAGCGTCGGCGCGCTGACGCACAGCGCCCCGATCCTCGACATCTCGCTGGAAATCCAGCGGAGGTAAGACGGCGCCCTCCGAAAGGACTATCGTGGACCCGCGAGTTTCCTTATCGCTTCGGCGAGGGCACGGCCAATCGATTCCGCCGGCGGATCTGGCGGCGGCGCTGGGTCTGGCGCCGCACCGCCTCGCCGAAGCCGTCCACGACCTTTCGGAGGTCGGTTTTGTCGTCGAGGCGCACCCGATGCTCGGCCTGCGTCTTGTCGGCGCGCCGGCCGGCCTCCTGGCGGAGGAATTGGCGTGCGAACTCGCGGTGAATCGCGTCGGTCGGCACATCGAGTGCGTCGAGGCGACGGCTTCCACGAACGACCTGGCGTGGGAAACCGTCGCGCAGGGGAGGGACGCCTCCGACGGCCTGGCCATCTTTGCGGAACATCAGACCGCGGGCAGGGGACGCCGCGGAAGCCGTTGGCTCGCGCCGCCGCACACGGCAATTCTTTGCTCCGTTGTACTCTGGATGCCGCGCGCGGGCGCCGCTCCGGCCCTCCTGACGCGCGCCGCCGCCGTCGCTGCCGCCGAGGCGATTGAAGAACAGTCGGACCTCACGGCCGGCATCAAGTGGCCGAACGACGTTGTCGTCGAGGACCGTAAAGTGGGCGGCATTCTGGTCGAGGCGCGACCGGCGGCCGAAGGCACAACCGCCGTGGTGATCGGTATCGGGCTGAATGGCTCGCAGGGGCCGGAGGCGTTCCCGCCGGATATGCGTCCGTATGTCGCCAGCCTCGCAATGCTTGGGGCCGAGGTCGACAGGACGTTGCTGGCCCGGTCGCTCCTGGAGCGGTTGGATCGTGTGTGCGGCGGTGCGGATTGGGCTGATGAAAACGAGGATGTTCGGCACGAGGCGGCCAGGCGCTGCCGAACCATTGGCCGACGAATCACCTTGGCCGAGGGAGGAGAGGTCTACGAGGGGGAGGTGGTGGACCTGGATCCCGACTATGGGCTTATTCTGCGTCTGGCGGACGGGAGCCAACGGCGGTTCGGGACCATGACGAGCCATGTGGTTTCCGGAGGTCGGGCGGGGGCTGGTTGAAAAATCGGTCGAAAAGGGCGGCTGTGCCGTGTCATGCCGCGCGGATTCGGAACAGGTGCCAGCCGAGGGCGTGACACTGTAACTGCCTATTCTGTAAAGGCTTATGGTAGTTCTGGCGACGGAACCGCCGGGTATGGCTTCTTGGAAGTTTGACAGAAGCCGACCGGCGGCTATACTTTTTGTGTCAGAAAGGCCTGAAAGCGGGACCGGAAGAGCGGCCCTGTGTTTTTGGGAAGAATGGTGAAGATGGGAGGTCTGGAGTGACTAGGCAATTTTTTCTGCAGGTCGTTGAGAGTTCGGCCGATAAAGGTTCCGTAACATCGAATCTTTGGACGGACAGGGGAATAATGATGAATACGGGACTTTCTGAGGCAGGCAGGCGGCAAGAACGGCAACCGGCCCGTCGTGCCGCCACCCGGTTAGCGGCGCCCTGGAAAGGGGTGAGAAACGGTTCGAGCGCCGCACGTGCGTGTTCAGGCTGACCGTCGCCACGCCCGTACGGGCTCGTGGGCGGTGTCACGAAGGGCCGGAAGACGAAACGAATTCAAGAAACCCTGAAGAAAGAACGGAGCGCAAGGAGGATTGGCAATGAACCGTATCGCAAGAAAAGGCTTTACGTTGGTTGAAATTCTGATTGTCGTGATCATTCTGGGCATCTTGGCCGCCATCGTGATCCCGCAGTTTACCGAAGCGTCGGGCGAGGCCCGCGTGTCCAACCTCATGACGAACCTCCAGACCATCCGCAGCCAGTTGCTGCTCTACAAGACGCAGCACCTGGAAAACCTGCCGGCGTCGGCTGCGGGCCAGGACGGCGATGACTTTGCCGACCAGATGACCCAGTACACGGACGTGGACGGCGCAGTCAGTGCGACGCCGGACAGCGACTTCCCGTACGGCCCGTACCTGCAGACGATCCCCGTGAACCCGGTTTCCGGGTCCAATACGGTGGTGGTGGAGCCGCTCGCTGCGAACGGGTTCACGGTTCCGGGGGCCGACGGCGGGTGGTGGTTCAACAGCGCGTCGGGTCAGTTCCGGGCCAACCTGACGGACGCCCGTACGGCCACGGACGGCACGACGAAGTTGAACGAACTGTAGGAAAACGCTGTGGGTGCGCAGCGGTGACCGCCAGCCTCTTCGTGTAGGGGCGAAGAGACACTGGGCTCGAGGGCAGAGACGCGCGGTGCGTCGGCTGCCCTCGGGTTTTTTTTAAGGGCCTGAATGGCGCTCACGCAAGATTGGCGGTGTCGTGGCGGGATGCTCAACGGGGGTCGTGGAGGCTGTTTAGGTCCTGAGGGCTCAGCAGTGCGAACAAAGGGCAACAGGACACAAATCAGGCCCCCGAATCGCTTAAGACCTCAGCGGAAGGATGCCGATAAAGACAAAGACCACGTGCGGAAACGACTATGCGCTGCGCGCGTTTTTTAGGCCCCTTGGTGTCAAGGTGGGAAGCATAGGGAGGCTAGACAATGCTCGCGAAGCAATTGGACACGATCTCGCAGGGCCTGATTCTCATCGCCGTCGTGCTGGCCGTCATTGCTATGGGCGTGTGGATGCGGTCGGACGGAGTGGAGTCGCGAGCCCATGCGGGGACGGCAACGACGACGGCAACAACGACAGATCGTTCGGTGGCCGGCATTCCCGACTCGGGTCGCCAGCGGGAAACGATGATCGAGGAACTCAGGAAACTGAACGATCGCCTGGCGGCCATCGAGGAAGGGCTGAAGGAAGGCCGCTTCCAGATTCAGACGCTCGTGCCGAAGGACGGCGGCGCGAAAGAAGCCGGAAAGGCGCGGTGATGACGACGGGTAGGGAAGACGTGCGAGAACCGGCGTACACGCTGGCCGAAATGGTCGTGGTGGTGTTGGTGTTGGCCATCGCGGCCGCAATCGTGATTGGCAGTATCGGCACGACGAAGGACGCGCAGGCGATCAGTGCGGCGCGGGTGCTGGCGTCGGATATGGAATTGGCGCGGAACCTGGCAGTGACGACGCAGGTGAAGCACACGGTGCTGTTCAGTTCGGACCGGCAGTCGTACAAGGTGGTCGCGAATTACACGGGCACGGGCGGCGGGTATGCGCTGGCGACAGCCGTCGAGCACCCCGTGCGAGCGAAAGAGCTATTCGTGGTGACGTTGGCGAGCCTGAACGGAATGGAGTCGGTCGTGGTGGGACCGGTGAGTTTCGGCGTCGGCGGCGAAACCTATGTGACGTTCGACGAGGAGGGAGTTCCGTCGAACGGCGGCTCGGTCACGCTTCGGTCGGGCGGGACCGGGATGGTGATTTCGGTGGCGACGCTGACGGGCGCGGTTTCGGTGGAGCGGACGGCGGAATAGCGGAACGGGGAAGCGGAAACATGGGGAAGGTGTTGCCCATCGGGCTGGATATCGGGGGCGCGACGGTCCGGATGCTGCAACTGGCCGGGAGCGAACGGGATCTGCGCGTGATCGACGCCGCCAAGTTTCCCATCCCTCACGAGGTGAAGGCGGACGCGGTTCTTCGGCGGGAGGTGGTGGTGGAAGGGATCCGGCGGGCGTTGAAAGCCCACCGGTTCCGGCGCCGCGAAGCAGTCATGTTGCTTTCGGCGGAGCAGGTGGCGATCCGCAGCATCCGCATGCCGAAAATGCCTGAGAAGGAACTGGCAACGGCGGTGAACTGGGAGGCCCAAAACAAGTTTCCGTTCGACACGGCGACGGCGGTGATTCAGCACGTAAGGGCGGGAGAGGTGCGGCAGGGCGACCAGGTGTTGGAAGAGGTCATTCTGTTTGCGGCGCCGCGGGCGGAGGTGGACCGGCAGATTGAGATGGTGCGGGAAGCCGGGCTGGAAGTCATCAGCCTGGACGCCGAGTGCTGCGGAGTGTTTCGCGGTTTCGAGCGGTTTCTCCGGCGGCGTGAGGATGAGGGCGTCGTCAGCGCGTTCGCCGACATCGGCGCCCAGACGACGGTGGTGATCTCCCGCGGGCGGGACATGGTGTTCGTCAAGTCGATACCCATCGGCGGGGCGGTCTTCAACCGCGCCGTGGCGGAGTGCCTGGAACTGGCGCCGTCGGAAGCGGAAGCGCTTCGCCGGCGCACGGCCAAGCGAAACCGTGAGGCCGTCGAGGCCTCCGACCAGACGGACCAGGTGCGGCGAGCGGTGACCGACGCGATTCGGCCGCACATGGAGGATCTGGCGAAGGAGATCGGCTTGTGCCTCCGCTATTATGCCGTCACGTTTCGCGGGGACCGGCCGGACGCCATGGTATTCACGGGGGGCGAGGCCCACGACCCGGCGCTGCCGGCGGCTCTCGGCGAGCGGCTGAACATCCGGACCGAGGTCGGCGACCCGTTCCGCGGCGTGCGGACGGACCAGTTGGGTCCGGTCCTTGACCGGCGCGGGTGCCGCAGCGAATGGGCGACGGTCTTCGGTCTCAGCCTGAAGGGGTTTTACCTGGCGGACGGCCTGGAAACCGGTCTGGCCGCCTGAGGGAGCGGGAGCCCAAGCGGTGCGTGAACTCGAATTCCTTCCGGACGATTACATTCGAGCGCGGTACCACCGACGCATCGGCTTTATCCGTTCCTGGCTTCTGCTGGCGCTGGGGCTGGCGATGGTGTTGTGGAGCCTTCAGATGGGCAAATGGGTCCAGGACGCACGGGCGGAACTCCAGGCGCTGCGGGGCACGGGATACGCGGCCGGCGTCGACGTCGAGAAGGTCGAGAAACTTCAGGCCGAGCAGCGGGGGTACGAACGGCGCCTCAGCGTCCTCCAGCGGTTTGGGCCGACCGGATCGGTCGCGTCCCTGGTGGCGGTGCTGGCCGACCTCGTGCCCGACGAGGTGGTACTGGAGGAGGCGAGCCTGAGCGGCTCCGAGGCCGCCCCGCGTTCGCCTGCGCTTCGGGTCGCCGGCTGGGCGCCGTCCGAGGTCCTGGTGACGCGGACCTTGGGGGCTTTGGAGGCGTCGCCGTCCCTGGAAGGCGCGCTGCTTGTCGAATCGAAGCCGGGAGCGAACGGAAACGCCGACCGTCGCTACTTCGTGATCACCGTGAAGGCCGTGGATGTTCCTCAACCGGAGGAGAATGCAGGTGGGACATCGCCCGAGCGCGCGCAAACGCCTGGCCGTTGACCGGCAGCAGTTGCTGATTCTGCTGGTGGCGGCGGTGATGAGCGGCAGTTTCTTTCTGCTCGTCCTCTGGCCGAAGCAGAAAGAACTGTCGGCGCTGGCGTCGGCGGTGGAGCGCGAGCGGGTTTTTGTGAAGCAAAAGGTTCGCACGAGCCGCGAAGGCGTTTACGTGACGGTCCGTGTGGCGAGCCTTCGAAAGGCCGGCGGCGCCTTGCTGCGTCGCGTTCCGGCGGAACCGGAACTGGCGAGTTTTCTGGAGCAGGTGGCCCGGTGCGTTGCCTCGGACCCCCTCGTTCGTCACGAAGTCGAGCGGATTGAAGCCGAGCCGCCGAAGGGCACGCCGGCGATACCGATTCGGTTGCGTCTCGCCGGGCCTTTTGAGGCGGTGTACCGGTGCCTGGGGACCATTGAGGGGCTGGAGCGTCTGACGTGGTTCCGCCGGCTCGAGATTCGCCGGGCCGACGAAGAAGGCGGCGTGGCGGCGGAGGTCGAGATCCTGGTCTATTACCTGCCCGCGTCGCAGGACGAGGAACTTACTGGCGGCGAGGGGCAGACATCGGAGGTCGCGGCCGGATGAGTGCCAAACCGAACGAACTCGGGTCACGGGAACCGAATCCGCGCTTGGCCGGGGTCTTCGCTTGGCTGGCCGGACACGCGACGGGTCGCTTGGCCGCAGGCCGCGGCCGGTGGATCAAGATGATCCTGACGGTCGCCTTGCTTATCACGGGATTGAGCGCCTGGGCGCTGGCCGTGGTGCAACCCTGGGCCGCCCGGACCTCCGACCCGGGCATCGTCGCGCTGCCGGCGGCGGATGTGAGCCCGGAAAAGGTCCGCACGCTTTCCCGGGAAGTGGAGCGATTGTGCGGGAACTGGAAAGAAAGGGCGCCGCGTCTCTTGCGGCGGAACCCGTTTGCGGGAGCCGGTGC
The DNA here is from genome assembly GCA_026387035.1 of Planctomycetota bacterium. Taxonomy (NCBI): domain Bacteria; kingdom Pseudomonadati; phylum Planctomycetota; species Planctomycetota bacterium. Next base: position 14,912 of record JAPLMM010000173.1, on the reverse strand, counting down.
GTCCGGCCGGGCGGGCGAATCCGTCGCTCCGAGCCCTGGCGCGGCGGCTCCTGCTGCACCTGCTGCAGAGAAGTCGCGACCGGCGCCCGAGGCGCCGACAGCCAAGGAGATCCTGTCGGTCCTGAAGGCGCTGCGGCTTGAAGTGACCCTGGTGTCGCCGAGCGGCGAACCCTGGGCCGTGATTGACGGCAAGGATTATCGTGTCGGCGACACGGTGAGTGGGATGGAAATTGTCGAAATCGGTGAGGGGCGGGTCAAACTGCAGCGAGGCGCGGTGACGTGCCTGCTGCGAATGGACTGAGGGCGAAACCATGGCAGGTCAAAGCAACGTCCCGAACGGGCGGTGGTGCCGATGGCTTATCGCGGGGGCTTTGGCGCTGGGGTACCTGGTTGCCGGCGCGGCGGCGCTGGCGCAGGAGGCGCCGTCGGAAGGCGTCGCGCCGACAGGCAAAGGCCTGTTTGAGAGCGCCCCGGCCGCGGAGGGCGTGCCGGCTGAAGCGGCGGCCGGCGAACCCCCCGCCGCGGGACAAGTTCCCGCTGCATCGGGTCCGGGTGCTGCGGCCGCGGCTCCTGAGGTGCGGTCGCAAATTTCCGTCGAAGACAACCGGATTACGCTCCACGCGAAAGACGAGGACCTCACCCGGGTGCTCGAAACCATCTCGCGCCTGAACGAGGTTAACATCGTCGCCTCGAAAAGCGTCAAGGGGAAGATCTCCGCCGACCTCTACAAAGTGACCGTGGACGAGGTGCTGGACGTCATCTGCCGGTCGAATGATCTGCGCTGGGTCCGCGAAAAGGGGTTTATCTACGTCCACACGCCGGCCGAACTCGAGGCCATCCAGCAAAACGACAGCCGCCTCGTCACCGAGGTGTTTCAATTGAACTATCTGACGAGCGAGGAGGCGGTGAAACTGATTCAACCGATTCTGTCGAAGAAGGCGACGACGGCCGTCAACACCGCCTCGGAAGTGGGAATTGCGTCCAGCAGCGCGGCGGTCGGCGGCAATAGTTATCCCCTGCAAGACTGCGTGGTGGTCCGGGACTTTCCGGAGAACGTGGAAGAGGTCCGCAAGACCCTCAAGAAGATGGACCAGCGGCCGCGGCTCGTCATGGTCGAGGCCACGATCCTTCAGGTCCAACTCACGGACACGACGAGCCTGGGCGTGAACTTCAACGCCCTGGCGGGCGTCGACTTTCGTGACCTGGCGATCAACACCGAACCGACGACGGCGCCAGCCACCATCACGACCGCCGCCGCCGCCACGGGGCGTGCAGCCCTCCACGAGTGGGGACAGGTCGACACGCGGGGCTTCGCCGCCCCAGGGACAGGGCTGAACATCGGCATCGTCACGAATAACGTCTCGGTGTTCATCAACGCCCTGGAGGAAGTCACGGACACGACGGTCCTTTCGAACCCCAAGGTCCTGACGCTCAACAAGCAGCGTGCCGAGGTCATGGTCGGTGACCGCATCGGGTACCGCACGACGACCTTCACCGAGACGCAGGCCTACGAAACCGTGGAGTTTCTCGAAAGCGGCACGCAACTAGTCTTCCGGCCGTTCATCAGCGACGATGGTTACATTCGCCTGGAAGTCCACCCGGAAGTTTCCAGCGGCGACCTCGTCAACAACTTGCCGCGGGAATCCACCACCGAAGTCACCTGCAACGTGATGATCAAGGACGGGCACACGCTGGTGATCGGCGGCCTGTTCGATGAGGACGTGTCCATCGGGCGGACGCAGATCCCCGGCCTGGGCAACATTCCGGGCCTGGGCTGGCTCTTCCGCAGCCGCGAGGACAGCACCACGCGCAACGAGATCATCGTCCTTCTGACGCCGCACATCATTCAGGAAGAGGAGGCGTACGCGCTCGGCGAGCAGATGCGCGACGATGCGGACCGGCGCTGCCTAGGCCTGCGCGAGGGGTTCAGTTTCCTGACGCGCGAGCGCCTGACGGTCGCGCACCTCCAGGAAGCCGACAAGTCCTGGCGGAAGTACGAGCAGGGCGGTTCGTGGCTGGGCTCGTTGGGCTCGTGGATCGACCGCGAGTGGGCCTGGTGGAACGTCAATCTCGCCCTGAACGTCGCCCCGAACAACCTCAAGGCGATGCGCCTGAAGGACAAGATCCTGTCCTCGAAGAAGGGCCGGCCGGTGCGACCCGCGCCGTGGACGTTGTGGAACAGCATCCAGGAGCACATGAACCCGGTCGACCGGACGAGGGGCCTCGTGCCCGGGAAGCAGGAAGAGAAACCGAAGGTGCCGGAAGCGAAGCCGGAGCCCCCGCGCAAAAAGGCGCCGGCGGAGACGGTCGCGCCGCCTGCCGCCGACGTCGCACCCAAGGCGCAAGGAGAAAAGCGATGAAACGCACCAGACGAGCCGCGCTGTTTGCCGCCGTCATCTGTGCGGTCCTCGTGGCCGGCTGCGGCAAGACGTACATGCAGAAGAAACGGGACGCCGCCACGGACCGCTGGGCGACCTCCCAGGCTGAAATTTCGACCAGCTTGGCCAAGGGGTGCTTTGAGCGCGGTGAACTCGGCCGGGCCCGCGACCATCTCGATGAGGCCATGAAAACCGGGGCGCCCTATGCGCCGATGTACGTCCTGGCCGCACGCCTGGCGGCGGAAAAGGGTGAACTCGACGCCGCGCGACGCTACGCCGAGGCCGCACGGAACCTCCAACCGGATTCGGCCGAGGCCTGGTATGTCATAGGAACCATCGAGCAGACGCTCGAGCGGCCGGACTTGGCGCTGGCGGCATTCTCGGAGGCTGCGAAGTTGGCCCCGGAGAAGACCGCGTACACCCTGGCGGAGGTCGAACTGCTGGTCGCACAGAAGCAGATCGAGGAGGCCGCTCGACGCCTGAACGAGGCGCTCGGCCGGACCCCTGGCTCCGTCGAACTTCACGCGGCGCGCGGCGACCTCGACTGCCTGATGGATAATTACGCGGAGGCCGTCGGGTCGTACCGAATTGCACGGCGTCTGGCTCCAAGGCGCCAGGACGTGGCGGAACGTTTGGCGACGGCGCTGTTCTACTCGGGCGACTACGCGGAGGCGGAACCGCTCCTGGCGGACATGGCCGACGCCGAACCGGAAAAGACACCGGGGTGGGTCCTGAGGATGTGGGGCGACAGCCTGTTGTCTCTCGACCGCCTGCGCGAAGCGAGGCCGGTGTACGAACGAATTCTCGCGCGCGACGAGGCGTCGGTCGACGCGCGCGTTGCGCTGGCGAAGTGCGACCTTCTGGAGGACCGGCCGACATCGGCCCGGCATCAGTTGGACGAGGCTTTGAAGCAGGCACCTGACCACGCGGAGGCCAATGCGCTGATGGGACTCATCCTGATCGGCGCGGGTCGGCCGGGCGAAGCCGTGCCGCACTTGAGGCTCGCGCTGGCGGCTCGGGATTGTGGCGATCGCGAGACGGTGGAACGGCTTCTCGCGCGTGCAACAGCCAAAGAGCCGGAACAAGTCGTGCCGTAACCGTAAGTGGACGGGGTGTCGGGTATCCGGGAGATTGGGAAGGCGATTGGGAATGATTGAACTTCGCCGCGCCGCGGCTGTCGTTCTGCTGTTCCTTGGGGTTGGGATGTGTCTGCACCTGCTCCTGGATCCCATGAGCGAGTCCGGCCAGTCGGCGTCGGTCAAGACGGTCGTCCTTGGGACGGGCCTGTTTCTGGCCGTTCTCGGCGTGATCGGGGGGTATCTGATCGCCCGGATGCCCAAGGAGCGCATCAACGTCGTGGCGGAGCGCCTGGAGAACCTGGTGCGCCAGGGCACGATCGGCTTGGTAATCAGCGAGGGTGAAACGGATTCGCTCGGCCGGCTCGGCCAGGCCGTCAACCGCTACCTGACGTTCATTAAAGACGAAGTGGAACAGTCCCGCATGACGGCCAAGGAGCGCCAGATTCAGATGAAGGTGCTCGAGGCCGAGAAACGCCACGTCGAGGCCGTCATCCACGCCATCAGCGACGGGGTCATCGTGACGGATGCCTTCGGCGACCTGGTGCTGGCGAACGGTGCGGTCGAGAACATCTTCGGCTTCCATTTTGATGCGGCGGTTCGCAAACCGGTCGAAGAAGTCATCAGCGACTCCAAGTTTCTGGCCCTTCTGGCGGAGATGCGCGAAACGGGCCTGCATATGCCTCACCGCACCGTCGAGTGGGTCCGGAGCGACGGCGACCCGGAGGCGACTTACCGCGTCACGTTCAACACCGTGGTCCAGGCGAAGCGGGGCGATCGGATCAGCGGCATCGTGGCCGTCCTGCACGACGTCACGAAGGAAAAAGAGATCGCCCGCATGAAGAACGATTTCGTCTCGATGGTCTCGCACGAATTGAAGGCCCCGTTGGCCAGCATCAAGGCCTACGTCGAAATGCTTCTGGACGGCGAGGCCAAGAACGAGGCGGCGTCGCGCGAGTTCCTCCAGACCATCGCCCACGAGGCCGACCGTCTGAATCGCCTCATTCAGAACATCCTGAACCTGAGCCGGCTCGAGTCCGGCCTCGTGCCGGTCAACAAGACCGACCTCGCGATTACGGAAATCCTGCGCGAGGTGGTGGACGTCATCGCCCCGCAGGCGGCCCAGAAAACCGTCCGTGTCGAGGCGGACCTCGCCCCCGTCTTCTTCCGCGTCCGCGCCGACCGCGACATGATCTACCAGGCGGTGCTCAACGTCGTCTCCAACGCCGTCAAGTACACGCCCGCGCAGGGTCGCGTCCGGATTTCGACGTATCTGGAGGACGGTTCCGTAGTCGTCGACGTCTCGGATACGGGGTACGGCATTCCCGAGGATGAGATCACGAAGGTCTTCGAGAAGTTCTACCGGGCGCGGGGCTCGCGCCACGAGGCCACGGGCACCGGCCTCGGCCTGCCGCTCGTCCGGCACATTGTGGAAACGGTTCACGGCGGCCGGGTGGTCGTCGAAAGCGAGGTCGGAAAGGGAACGACGTTCCGGCTCCACTTGCCGGCCGTCCGTTAGCCCTCGGACCGGTCGCCTCAGGCGACTCGACGGGGCGAGGAGGGGTGATATGGCATTCAAGATTCTCGTAGCCGACGACGAAGCCCCCATTGCCAACGTCGTGGCGATGAAACTTCGGAACGCCGGCCTGGAGGTGATCGTCGCGATGGACGGCCTGGAGGCCTACGAACTGGCCATCGCCGAACGCCCCGACTTCATGATTACCGACCTCCAGATGCCGGGCATGAGCGGGCTCGAACTGTGCGCCCGCCTCGTGGCCGAACTCGACGGAGGCATTCCGACGATTCTTCTGACGGCCAAGGGGTTTGAACTGACCGCCGAGTCCGTCCGCGAACTCCCCGTTCGCCGAATCATGACTAAACCGTTCAGCCCGCGCGAACTGCTGGCTCAGGTTCAGGAACTGCTGGGTCTGCTGGCCACCACGTAGCCGGGTGGAGGAAAATGGAATGGTTGTTTGTCAGGCAGCCGCCAAACCGATCCTCGCGTGCGAGACGCTTGCGCGCATCGCCCGTGAGACGCTCGACGCGACCGGCGTGGCCGTGGCCTTCTACTGGCCCGACGGGTCGCCGCTGGAAGGTGCGTTCGAGCCTTTGTCGCCGGCCGACGACGCCTCGCGCCTCGTTGTCGAAGCGGTTGAGTCGAGCGAAACCCGCGTCGAGGAGTTGTGCGACCGGCTGGTCGCCGCCTGGCCCATCCGCCAGCGCGCCCGGACGGTTCTTGTGGCTGCCGCCGAATGGCCCCTGGCAAGCAGCACCGACGCCGATTCCGGCCGGCGCCTGCTGGCCGCCGTCGCCCGGGCCGTCTGCGCGGACATCGATCGGGAAATCATCCGGCTGGAAAGCGAAGCCACGGCCGAGGCCCTCGCCCAGAGTTTCGAGGAGGTCAGCCTCCTGCACGGTCTCGGCAAAGTGCTCCGGGTAACCCAGCCAGTGGCCGAGTTGCTGGAACGAACGTGCGGCGAGTTGTGCGAGACCGTCGGAGCGGAGGCGACCGCGGCCTACCTTCCCAGGGTCGAGGACATGGGCCCGGAAACCGTCATCGCCGGCCGCCTCCCGTTCGACGCCTCCCAACTGCCGGGTCTCGTGGCCCACCTGCTCGACGACCTCGGCCCGGAACAAACCGTCGTCATCATCAACCATTGCCAGGAAGATCCGCAACTGTCGGCGATCTCCATCGCCCTGGAGCGCCTGGTGCTCGTCCCGCTGCCGCTGCGCGAGGGGGTCAGCGGCGCGCTGATGGCGGTCAACCGGTCGGCCGGCGAGTTCGGAAGCCCGGACGCCAAACTCGTCCGCTCCATCACCAGTTCCGCCGCCGTCTTCATCGAGAACCATCGCCTGTACCGAGACCTTCAGCGGCTGATGCTTGATCTGATGCGGGCCCTCGTCTCGCGCCTACATGGCAGGCCTGCTGCATGACATCGGCAAGATCGGAACCCCCGAGCACATCCTCCGCAAAGAAGGACTCCTGGAACCCGAGGAACGCCAGATCGTTCACCGCCACCCCGTCATTGGAGGCCACATCCTCGAAGGCATCAAGCAGCTCGAACCGATTCGCGAGGCCATTCTGCACCACCACGAACGCCTGGACGGCTCGGGCTATCCGGACGGCCTGCGGGGCGACCAGGTCCCGCTGCTCGCGCGCGTCGTGGGTCTGGCCGATGCCTTCGACGCCATGACCAGCAACCGCCCGTACCGCCCGATGCTCCCGTTCGAGCACGTGAAGCGTGAGATCGAGCGCAACGTCGGCACCCAGTTTGACGTCCGGGCCGTCGATGCGCTTTTCAGCCTGGACATGAACCGCCTGATGCGCCAGTTTGTGGAGCGTGCGGCAGCCCCGAGCGGTCGGACGGCATGACGCGGGGCTTGCCGGCGCGCGTGTGGAGGGACCTTTGCCTACGACGGCCGACACGTACGGAAGCATGACGGTGATGACGATCGAGCCGGCCGTCACGGAGGCCGAGGCCGACGCCTTTCGCCGCGTCGCCGACGAGCAGATCCGCGCCGGCGGACGCTGGTTCGTTCTCGATCTCGCGCGGGCCAGCACCTTCGACAGCCGCGGCCTCGAGGAACTCCTGGCGTTTCAGGAAAAGGTCGCGAGCAACGGCGGTGTCGTCAAACTCGCCGGACTCAAAGGCAACGGCCGAAAAATCTTCGAAATGACGCGGTTCGACAAAAAATTTGAGGTGTTCGACAGCGTTCACGAAGCAGTCCGGAACTTTGACTAGGACAGGCGAATGGCTCCCGCAACGAAACAGCGCGCGAGACTCGGCGATCTGTTGATCTCTCGCGGCGTCATCACGGAAGAGCAATTGGCCAAGGCGCTCGAGGTCCAGCGCCGCGGAGGCCAGGAGAAACTCCTTGGGGAGATCCTTGTGGACCTCGGGTACGCCAGCCAGGAGCAGGTGCTCTCGGCCGTCGCCGAAGCCTGCGGCGTGCCGTTCGCTCGCCTCACCGCCGACATCCTGGACCCGGACGCCCGGGACGCGTTGCCGGAAACATTCTGCCAGAAACACGGCATCCTGCCGCTCTTCCGTGTCCGCGACGTTCTGACCGTCGCGGTTCCGGAACCCGCCAACGTTTTTCTCGTCGACGAGATCGCCCAGGCCGCCGGCATCAACGTCCAGGTTGTCGCCGCCACCGCCGACAACATCTACCAGATGCTCGAACAGACTCGTGCGGAGGATCGGACCGCGCCTTCCGCCGACGAGTTGGCCGGCCATTGGCAGGCAGGCGAAACGCTCGAGCGGGCAGGGGAGTACGAGGCCGTCTATGGCGACTGGCCTCCCGAGAAGATTGCCGACCTGGTGTTGCACGAAGCCCTCCGTGCCGGCGCCGACGCCATTCACCTCGAACCCGACGAGAAGGTGCTCCGAGTCCGGTTCCGCATCGACGGCGTCCTGCACGTCGTCATGCGCCCGCCCGCGCGGCTCGCGGCGGGTCTGACGGCTGCGTTCGTTGACCGGATGGGCCTTTCCGGCCGCACCGCCGCCGAGCCGTGCCGCAGCGCCCGAATCGTCGTCCAGGGGCATGCCGTCCAACTGCACCTCGCCTCCATGGAAGGGTCGTACGGTCCGCGGACCGTAGCCCGACTCATCCGCGAGGAGGAAGCCTCCAGGCCGCTGGAGAAACTCGGCTGCGAGTTCAAACTCCTCGACCGCTACCGCGAACTCGTCGCCGGCCTCCACGGGCTTTTTGTCGTCGCCGGCCCGCGCGACAGCGGCGTCACGACGACCCTTTATAGCGCTCTGGGGGACCTCGACCCGGTCCGCCTCAACGTCTGCACCTTCGAGGCGTGCATCGGTTTTCACCTCACGGGCCTCAGCCAATTCTCGCCGGCAACCTGCGGCGTGGCCGAAAGAGCGGAAGCCGTTGCCCGCCTCTTCCTCCAGGAACCGGACGTCCTGATGCTCGACGGGGTCATGGACGAGCGCGTGGCGGCTGTGGCCGTCGAGGCCGCTCGCGACGAGTGCCTCGTCTTCGCTCAGACCAAAGCCCTTGATGCCGCCGACGCCGTCGCCAGGCTCGCCGCCTGGGTTTCCGGTGACGCGCTGGCTTCCGTGTTGCGGGGGGTGCTGGCCCAGCGGCTCGTGCGGACGATCTGCCCCCAATGCAAGGTGCCCTACGACGTGCCCGCCGCCCTCCGTCGCCGCCTGGCGGAGACCGTCGGGCCGATCGAGGGGTTCAGCAAAGGCCGAGGCTGCGCCGCCTGCCGGCACACCGGTTTCCTCGGTCGCATCGGCCTGTTTGAACTATTGCCCATTGAGCCGAACATCGCGAGCCTCGTCCGCCAAGGCGCCGACGCCGAACGCCTCCGCGATGCTGCACGCCAGGCCGGTCACCCATCCCTCTGGATGGATGGTCTCAACAAGACGAGGGCCGGCATCACCTCGCTCGAAGAAGTGATAGGGGCCTTGGCCGGGTGCCCGGGATGCGAAAAGGCCGTCGAGCCCGTTCCCGACCGAACGCGCGCGTGAACAGCCTCGCGAGCGCCGGCCGAACCTGAGAAAACAGGCGGAGCCGACGGATCGGCTCCGCAGTGCCTGCCTTCAGAATACCTCACGACCCACCGCCGGCTGGGAAGGCGCCGCCTACCACCGCTTCTTGTTCTCGTCGTTTTTCTTGGTATCGTCTTTTTTCTTTTCCGGCGGCTCCAGTTTCTTCTTCAGTTTGAGGATTTTTTCTTTCAGGGCCGTGTCCGCCTCGCGCTGGTCGGCCGGCAGCATCTGGTAGATCGCGACATAAATGGCCAGCACCGTCTTTTCGTCCATCAACTTGTCATAGATGTCGGCGACCTTCTCCATGCAGGACCGCCGATTCTTCAAAACGCGCGCCACCACTTCCTCGGCACGGCTCTTCAGGTCCTCCGGCATCTCTTGGCGCTTTTGCTCGAGATACCGCAGGCCCCGATGCACCGCCGCGTACTTGCTTTCCATCATCTGCCATTGCTGCGCGCACGCCAGCATCACATTCCGGTACTCCACGACATCCTGGGGAGTGGACCCTTTCGTCAGGGCGTTCTTGAGTTTGTTCCTGTCCTCGACCTTGTCCAGGGCCTTGGTTTCGGCATTGAGGACCTTGATCGAGAGTTCGAGTTCTTCCTTCTGAAGGGCGGTGAGTTTTTCGCCGGCGTCGGTTAACTGCTTCTCGATGCGGGCCCGTTCCGCCTCCGGAATCTCACGCGGTTTCGGCGGGGCCTTCGCCTCGGGGACCTTCTCGGTCGCTGCCTTGCCGTCTGACTTTTCCGCGTCCGCCCCAGCCCCTGCCGATATGCCTGTTCCGAGCGCAAGGCACACGGCGGCTGCCAGCATCCATCCGACCGGCCACGCTTTCATGGCTGCTTCCTTTTCCGCCCCTTTGCGGCTTTCTCCATCCTATTATACGACCGACCCGGGCCCGGGCATAGTCACTCCTTAATGCCGGTCACGCGCACCGTCAGATACCGCTGCCGGTGCCCGATGTGGCGCCGGCTGCTCTTGCGCCGGCGAACCTGCACGATCTCCAACTTGGGGCCTTGCGACGGGCCCACCACCTCCGCCGTCACCTTGGCCCCCTTGACCAGGGGCTTGCCGACGCGCGTCCCTTTTTCGTCCGCCACCAGCAGCACCCGCTCGAACGTCAACTTGGCGCCCGGCTCGGCCTCACGATGGTCGATCTGGAGCACCTGGCCCTCTTCCACGCGGAATTGCTGGCCGCTCTCTTCGATGATCGCGTACATGGTTCTCTCCGCTTGCGTTCCTACGCACCTTGGAAGGCCAGAACTCTATCCGCCCGGCCTCTCCAAATCAAGTCTAATCCGACACGGGCGCGGCTAGCAAACCCGCCGGCAAACGCCGTCGGTCGTTCATTCTGCACTCTGCATTCTGCACTCTGCATTCTTCCTTGACCCGCCGCCCGGACCCGTTAAACTGCCCCCTGCACCTGAAGGAGAACCCATGGCGACGCTTCCGGATGCCGCCGGACGCTTCGGACCCTACGGTGGCCAATATGTCCCCGAAACCCTGATGCCCGCCCTCGCCCAGTTGGCTGAGGCCTACGACGCCGCTCGCGCCGACCCCGAGTTCCAAAGGGAACTCGATTTCCTCCTCCGCCAGTACGTCGGCCGACCCTCGCCCCTCTACTTCGCACGCCGACTCTCCGACGCCTGGGGCGGCGCACGCATTTATCTGAAACGCGAGGACCTCAACCACACCGGCGCCCACAAGATCAACAACACCGTCGGCCAGGCGCTCCTCACGGTCCGCATGAAGAAGTCGCGCCTCATCGCCGAAACCGGCGCCGGCCAGCACGGCGTCGCCACCGCCACCAGCGCCGCCCTGATGGGCCTCGCGTGCGACATTTACATGGGCACCGAGGACATGCGCCGCCAGCGGCTCAACGTCTTCCGCATGCGGGCCCTCGGCGCCTGTGTCGTCCCCGTCGACTCCGGCCAGCGGACCCTCAAGGATGCCATCAACGAGGCCATGCGCGACTGGATGGCCACCGTCGAAACCACCCATTACTGTTTCGGTTCCGTCGCCGGACCGCACCCGTTCCCCGTGATGGTCCGCGACTTCCAGTCCGTCATCGGACGCGAGGCACGCCACCAGATTCAGACCCAGGAAGGCTGCCTGCCCGATTCGATCGTCGCCTGCGTCGGCGGCGGGTCCAATGCGGCCGGCATCTTCACCGCCTTCGTCGACGACGAGGGCGTCGAACTCGTCGGCGTCGAGGCCGGCGGCCTCGGACTCGCGTCCGGTCAACATGCCGCGCCTCTCGCCGCCGGATCGCCCGGCGTCCTCCACGGCTCGTTCTCCTACGTCCTCCAGGACGCCGACGGACAGACCCTTCCCGTCCATTCCGTCAGCGCCGGACTCGATTATCCCGGCGTCGGCCCCGAGCACTCCTACTGGAAGGACACCGGCCGCGTCCGCTACGCCGTCGCCACGGATGACGAATCGCTCGAAGCGTTCCAGGAACTGGCGCGCACCGAAGGCATTCTGCCGGCCCTTGAGTCGGCCCACGCCCTCGTCGAGTCCAAAAAGATGGCCGCCAAAATGGACCGCCGACAAATCATCATCGTGAACCTCTCCGGCCGCGGCGACAAGGACGTCGAAGAGGTCGCTCGCATCCTCCGAGAGCGCGAAGGGAAGGGGGCCGCCGAGTGAACCGCATCGACGCCGCCTTCCACCGCCTCCGCGAAATCCGACGAAAGGCCTTCATGCCCTTCATCGGCGCCGGCGACCCCAACCTCGACTCGACCGCCGCCATCCTCAAGGCCCTCGAGGCCCGCGGAGTCGCGGACCTCGTGGAACTCGGCCTCCCCTATTCCGACCCGATCGCCGACGGGCCCACCATCCAGGCCAGTTACACCCGCGCGCTCGCCGCCGGCGTCACACCGCCCGCCGTCCTCGACGCCGTCGCACGCCTGCGGGACGATGGCCTCACGCTGCCCCTCTGCCTCATGACGTCCTATTCGCTCGTCTACCGCCCCGGCGTCGAAAAGTTCGTCGCGCGGGCCGCCGACGCCGGCGTCGACGGACTCATCGTGCCGGACCTCCCGGTGGACGAGGCGGGACCCCTCGGAGAACTCCTGGCCGCACGCGACCTGGCCCACGTCCTCTTGGTCGCCCCGACGACGCCGAAGGACCGCCTCAAGCGCATCCTCCAACACGCCACCGGCTTCGTTTACTGCGTCAGTACGACCGGCATCACCGGCGAGCGCGACGCGCTCCCCAAGCACCTTGCCGACTACGTCAAACAGGTCCGCAAGGGCGCTAAGGTTCCCGTCTGCGTGGGCTTCGGGATCTCGCGGCCGGAGCATGTCGCCGCCGTGGCGAAACTCGCCGACGGCGCCATCGTCGGTAGCGCCGTCGTCCACCGCATTGCCGACCACGCCGCCGAAACTCCCGACGCTATCGCCCAAGCCGTCGCCAGCCTCTGCCAGGAACTCTCCGCACCCTTGAGGGGGTGAAGGTTTCCAGACAGGTGCCGCCGGTCTTCTACTTCGGCATCGCCGGCAATTCCTTCTTGACGCTCTCCGGCAGATGGTCCAGGAGGCGGCTGATCTGCGAAAGAATCCACCAATGACGGAACGCGACGGCATCCAGATTGGAAGGTATGTCGGTCGGCACCTGCTCGGGAATGGCGACGTCGTCGGCCGTCCCCGGCTGCTTATCGTCGCCCGGCAGGACGAGTTTGTAAGTCCGTTCGCCCGTCGCGCGGTATGCAATCGCCAGGCCGCGCGTCGTCACCGACGGCGCCGCCGGCCAATCGGGAACGTGCACCTTCTCCGTGACCTCGGCGATGCTCTTCGGCAACCGCCTCTCCCGCGTGAAGAAGTAGGCCGTCTGGAGCGACAGTTCCAGCACGTTCTCGTCGTTCATCGCCTGGAGCACCGCCAGGTTCAGGTCCCCCCCGGTCCCCTTCGCTCCGTCGGCGGTCGGCGATTTCGTCTCGCATCCGCCCATCAGCCACCACACGAGGCCCCCCAGCGCCGCCACGACGACGATCGAGACAATCGCCGCCCACTTCCGCCCCGCCCGCGGTCTCCCGGATTCGTTCACGCTTCATCTCCTTCTCGCCCATCGCTGCCTTTACCCTCGGCGGGCCGGCCCTCGCGCATCCGGCGGTACTCCTCCAGGCGTTTCTTGATCTTCGCCTCATGTCCCCGGTCCGTCGGCTCGTAATAGACGGCATCCACGCCGAGATACTCCTGCGGCGCGACGCCGCCGGCGTAATCATGGGCATACTTGTACCCTTCGCCGTGGCCGAGACGCTTCGCCCCGCGGTAACTCGCATCCCTGAGATGCTTCGGCACGGGCACGGTGCGGTTCTCCCGCACGTCCTCGCGGGCCTTGACGATGGCGAGGTACGCGGCATTCGATTTGGGGGCGCACGCGATGTACGTAACTGCTTGTGCCAGCGGGATTTGGCACTCCGGCAGGCCCACGAACTCCGCCGCCTCCAAGGCCGCCGTCGCCAGCATCAACGCCGCCGGGTCCGCGTTCCCAACGTCCTCCGCCGCGCAAATCACGATCCGCCGAGCAATGAATCGCGGGTCCTCCCCCGCCTCCAGCATCCGGGCCATCCAGTAAATCGCGGCGTCCAAGTCCACGGTGATGGGCGGGACCTTTTCCGGCGGCGCGCTCGGGTCCTTGACCTGGCTCAGAACCGCCACTTCCAGGGCCGCCAGCGCCCGCCGCGCGTCTCCGTCGCTCTTCGTGGCCCAGTGCGCCAGCGCCTCGTCCAAAACCGTCACGCGGTACCGCCCGAAGCCGCGCTCCTTGTCCGCGACCGCGCGGCGAACGAGGGTGCGGATATCCTCTTCGCTGAGCGGCTCGAACTTGAAGATCTGGCTCCGCGACACGAGCGGCGCGTTCAGCGCGAAGAACGGATTCTCCGTCGTCGCCCCGATGAGGATGATGACGCCGTTCTCGACGTCCGGGAGGAGCACGTCCTGCTGGGCCCGGTTGAAGCGGTGGACTTCGTCCAGAAATAGGACCGTCCGCCGGCCGTCCGTCGCGAGCCGCGCCTTGGCGCGCTCGAGCACCTCGCGCACGTCCTTGACCCCGACGAGGGCCGCGTTCAGGTGCTCGAAGGCGGCGCTCAATCGCCCCGCGATGACTTCCCCGAGGCTCGTCTTGCCCGTGCCGGGCGGCCCATAGAAGATGGCACTCTGGAGCCTGTCGGCCTCGAGCATCCGGCGGAGGAGTTTCCCGGGCCCGAAGAAATGCCCCTGGCCGACGAACTCTTCGGGCGTCCTCGGCCGCATCCGCACCGCCAGCGGGGCGTGCGCCGCCAACCTCCGCCGCTCGCTCTCGTTGAAAAGGTTCATTGAGGTGGTATTATAGCACTGAGAGACCGCAATTTGCCAGAACGCAGAGCGGGAGAGACCCGTGACGGTCCCACGAGAGATTTTTTTGCCGATCCGGCCGGCGTTCCGGCGGGAGTTTCTGGATTTCGAGCGCGGCATACGGATGGGCGGCCTCGAGCCGAACGAACGCATCACCCAGATCGTCAAGGCCCACCTGGTCGCCCGGCACGGCCAACCGTTCATCATTGACAAGTGGGGCAGGGGACGCTTCTGGCGATGGATCTGTTGGCTGCCGCGCGCGGGCCGCGACGCGAAGCCCCGCTCCTCGGGCTACAACTTTTCGTGCGCCAAATTTTTTCTCAGCCTCTTCCCCGACGAGAAGGAACTGGCGGCCGGGCTTCAGGTCGAGCGCGCTGCCCTCCGCCGAGGACGCGGACGGGCCGGCGAAGTATATCTCGAGGACGATTGGGACTGGCACCGCGTGGTCAAGGGCCTGCGGCGAGGGACGGCGCTCGAGGCGGAACTGGCGCGCCTCGTCGGGCGCGAGGGCTTCACCGCCACGGCCGGGCCGTTCTCCGACATGACGACCTTCCGCGGGAGGCGATGGGGCGGCGTCGCGGCCATCCGCCGCGCGTGCACGCGCATCCC
>JAPLMM010000172.1 GCA_026387035.1 Planctomycetota bacterium | reverse complement strand
CATGGCCGTTTACATGCCGCCGCTCGGAAAGGCGGACCCGGCCTGGGAATCTTTCCCCGTGCTGGTGCACTTCGTGGACCGCGGCTCTCCCGGCGCGAAGACCGCCGACGTCGGCGCGATGGAACTTTACACCTCGAGCGTGGTTTCGAGCGACCCGTTTGATGTGGCGGAAGCCCTCAAAAGCAACGCGGAACGCGGAACTCGGAACGCGGAATGAAGGCCGCGCAAGGCTGATCCGGAGTGTGCCACGGTCGGCTTGTCCGGCCGTGCGTGATTGAATCAGGGCTTCTGCCACCGAACGCGAACGACTGCAGCGATTTCTTTGCACCCTGCTTCCACTTCGACCTCGTCCGGCCGATGTGGCCGGACATAGAGGCCCCAGTTGCCCTTGCCGCTCTTACTTCGCCGCTGGAACCTTGAAGTCCGTCGCGCCTCGGTCAACAGGGGCAGCAACTCATCCGCCTTGAGTGCCGCGCTTCGCCCGGTATCTTTCTGCACTAGCACGAGTTCACCGGTTTCGGCCACGGCCTCCTTGCGTTCATCCCATACGTCCCACCAGTACCAGTAGGATTTCCTGCTGTAGAACTGTGAGCGCGCAACAACACTCTTCATGTCATCCTCCCTTTGTCGAGCACCGAAGACATGCGGCCGGGAAAGTTTCCCGGGTAAACGACTTTCTTGTCCTTCATTCCGCAATCCGCACTCCGCAATCCGAAATGTTTTCAGCGCCCCAACTCCCGTCCCCGGTCGCGTGCGGCTTTGACGGCTTCGGTCCGATTTTGGCAGGCCCAGCGCCTTGAAACCCGAACGGCGTGACTCCTTGTCGGGTCACTTCTCCCCGGAGAGGAGCCTCCGCAGAGGGTCAACCAGCGGCGGCAGATCCACTCGGACCGTGTCCCAGAGCACTTTCGGGTCCACGCCAAAGTAGGCGTGAACCACGACGTTCCGAAAATCGCGCATCTCGCGCCAGGGGATCTCATCATGCCGTTCCGCCACGGCGGGGGGAGTGTTGCCTGCGGCTTCACCGATGACGGTGATGTTGCGAACGACGGCATCGATCGTCTTGCGGTCGTGGCTGAAGGCTTCGAACGTCATCCCCCGCGTGTAGTCCTGAATGCGAACGATGGCGTCCAGGATGTCCTCGATTCGCATTTGCCAACCTCTAGGCGGCATGGATGGCCTCCCGGAGGATTCGGTCTCGCATCCCTTCCCGCAGGGCGCCGGGCGTCGCCAAGTCCACACCGCAGCCCAGGATCTCCTCGAGATACTGCTTCAGGCCGATGAAGTGGAGGAGGCCCACCGGCCGGTCTGGTGTGAACTCCACGAGGACATCCACGTCGCTGCCTTCCTTCGCCTCGTCGCGCGCCACCGAGCCGAAGACGGCCAGCGACTTCACGGAAAACGCCTGCAACCGCTCTCGATGAGCTGTCAAGACATTGAGGACTTGTTCACGTCGCATGGGGATTACCTCCTTCCCTCGGGCACTATATCCGGCGGCGGCCGGGGAGGCAATGTTTCCTGGGGCGATCTCAGCGCCCCAACTCCCGTCCGCGGTTGCGGGCGGCCTTGACGGCCTCGGCGACCATCTTCGGAAATCCCAGGGCGTCGAAGGTGCGGATGGCGGCTTCGGTCGTGCCGCCGGGATTTGTGACCTTCGCGCGCAGCGCTTCGGGCTCTTCGCCCGACTCCGCCAGGAGCCTCGCCGCCCCTTCGAACGTCACGCGCACGAGGCGCTTCGCGTCCTCCTCCGCCAGGCCGACCTCGACGCCCGCCGACGCCAGGAGTTCCACGAGGTAGAAGAAATACGCCGGCCCCGACCCCGACACGGCGGTGACGGCGTCGATGAGCGTCTCCGGCACGCGGAGGACTTCCGCGGCCGCGCCCAGCAGCCGCTCCGCCGTCTCGAGGTCCTCCGGCGTCGCCTTCGAGCCGGCCGCGATCGCCGTGATCCCGCGGCCGACGACCATCGGCGTATTGGGCATCGCGCGCACGACGCGCGTTCCCGTCGGCACCAGCGCCTCAATGTGCCGCGTCGATATCCCAGCGCAAATCGATATGAGCAGCGTGTCCGGCCCGAGGAGGCTCGCCACCGGCACGAGGGCCTTGTCGAACGCCTGCGGTTTGACGGCCAGGAGGACGACCGGCGCCTGCTCGGCCACGGGCACGCCTTCCACGAACGTGCGGACGCCCAGGTCTTCCTCGAAGAGTTTTCGGCGGTTCGCGTCCGGGTCCGCCGCCAGGATTTCGTCGGCCTGGAGCACCCCGGCCCCGAGGATGCCGCGCACGATCGCCTCGCCCATGTTTCCTGCGCCGATCAGGCCGAGTCGGATTTCTCGCATGGCAGAACCTCGCGCCGCGCCTTTCGAGCCCGCCGCGGCGGGCTCGAAAGGCGTCATTTTTCCTTCGCCAGGACGCCCTGCTCGCGCCACATCGTGACGAGGCGGTTCGTGTTGTCGGTGAGGGTCTCGAGGTTCTCGATGAGCGTGACGAGTTTCAGGTGCAACTCGTCGTCGGCCACGAGTTTTCCAAGCGTTCCCTTGCCCTGCCGGATGCCGTCCACCACGGCGCCGACGTTCGCCAGGAGTTTCTGCGCCTCGTCCGCGTCCTTTTTCAGTTGGTCCGCCAGCGCACTCGCTTTCTCCATCACCTCGTTCGCCTTCGTGCCGCTCTTCTGGTAAACCGCGGCCGTCTCGCGGATTGAGGCGAACGTCGTCCGCGCCTCGGTGAGCGTCTTGGAGAGTTCCTCCGTGCTCTTCTGCGCGCCGGCCAAGAGTTGTCCGAACCCGCTCTTCGGGTCCTTCAACTCGTCCTGGAGCGTCCTGGCGGTCGTCTGGAATTGTTTCACGGCACTCGACAGATTTCCCGGCTTCGCGCCGGATTCGACCTCCTCCACCGTCCGCGGCGCCACCAGTTCCTCCAGGCTTTTGCTCAGCGGCTCCAGGCGCTTCAGCGTCGCAATGCCCTCGCGCACGTCCTCCAGCATGTCCTCCGGCAGGAGGCTCGGTGTCTTGATGAGTCCTTCGATCCGCGCGGAACCGTCCTTCGGCAAACTCCCCGTCGAAGGCCCGCGCGTCTGAAAGTCCAGGAAGATGTCACCCATCGTCATCTGCTGCGCAATGAACTCGGCTTCCCTCGGAATGGCCACGTCCTCGTTGATCCGCATGTGCACCCAGACGCCCGGCCGCTCCGGCAAACTCGACACCACATCCACCACGTCGCCCACTTCCATCCCGTCCTTGTGGACGCGTTTTCCGGCCCGCACGCCGATGCTGCTCGGCAAATGGCCGCGAACCTCGTACCGCTCCCGCACGAACTGCGTCATCCCCTCGAACCACATCACCAGCACCCCCATCAGCACGAGGCCCCCCAGCACGAACAGGCCCACCACGATGTGTTTGCGGTCGTTCATTGCTTGCGTTCCTTACTCGTTCCCTCGGCCGCCCGACAGGCTCGCATCCCCGCGCACGAACCGCTGCACCCGGGCGTCGCCGTTCGCCCGCATCTGGTCCGGCGTCCCGTCCGCGATGACCCGCCCTTCGTGGAGCATCACCAGGCGGTCCCCCACCTTGTACGCGCTCGCCATGTCGTGCGTCACGACGATGCTCGTCGTCTTCAGTTCCCGCTGGCACTTCAGGATCATCTCGTTGATCGTGTCGGCCGTCACCGGGTCCAGGCCGGTCGTCGGCTCGTCGTAGAGGATCACCTCCGGGTCCATCGCCAGCGCCCGCGCCAGGCCCACTCTCTTTTTCATCCCGCCGGAGAGTTGCTCCGGCCAAAGGTTTTCGGTCCCCGCCAGGTCCACCATCGCCAACTTTTCGCGCACGATCCGCTCCACCTCGTCCTCCCTCAGACGCTTGTGCTCGCGGAGCGCGAAGGCCACGTTCTCCCGCACCGGGAGGAAGTCAAACAGCGCCGCCCCCTGGAACACCATCCCGAACCGCATCCGGATCGGCGCGAGGTCCCGCTCCGAAAGGTCCGTCGTGTCCGTCCCGTCGATATAGATCCGGCCCCGGTCCGGTTTCAGGAGGCCCAGGATAAGTTTCAGCATCACGCTTTTTCCCACCCCGCTCGGACCCAGCACCACCGTCGTCGCCGCCCGCCGAAACTCAAGCCCGAGGTCCCGGAACACCTCATTGTCCCCGAACTCCTTCCAGACGTTCATCAGGCGGATGACCGGCTCTTCCGACCTCACCGCTTGCCGGTTGTCATCCCGAGCGATCCCGGCGCGCCGGGGGAGTCGAGGCTTGCCCGCCGTGGCGGGGATCTCGCCGTGTTGCTGCGAGCTTTGGTTTTCGCTCCGCATTCCGCAATGCCTCCCGCTCCCCTTCCGGCTTCGTCCCGGCGCGCCGGGACTACGCCGGGACAAGTCGGGTCGCGGCTAACCGTGGGCTGCTGTGCCGTTTCGCTTTCCCTTCGTCATTCTGCGGTTGGACATTCGATGTTCGACATTCTCCTTGGCCGTCCTCACAGGAACACGCCAACCCGGCCCCAGACGAGGTCATACACCCCGTTCAACAGGAGCACGATGAAGAAGTCCAGCACCAGGATCGCCACGAAGGAGGAGACGAACGCCTCCAGCGCCGCCATCCCCACCCCGTACGCGCCCTGCCGGCTCTGGAACCCCTTGTAGCACGACACCAGCGCGATCGCCGCCCCGAAGAACGTACTCTTCAGTACACCCGAAAATATGTCGAAGTTCTCGATCACGTCCGCCGAGTGCATCCAGTACTCGTGCGTGTCCACCCCGTAACTCCACGCCACCAGGTATCCCCCCAGGATGCCCACGAAGTCGCAGTACACGGTCAGGAACGGGATCATCAGGAACGTCGCGAGGAACCGAGGCACCACGAGGTGCTTGATCGGGTCGGCCCCCAGCGCCCTGAGGGCGTCGATCTGCTCCGTGACCTTCATCGTCCCCAGTTCCGCCGCCAGCGCGCCGCCCACCATCCCCGCCAGCATCACCCCCGCCAGCACCGGGCCCAACTCCTTCACCACCGAGACGTTGATCACCGCCCCCGACCACGACGCCCGCCCGATCGCCTCGAACTGTTTATACGACTGCGCCGCCAGCACCATCCCCACGAACGCCCCCGTGATGACGACGACCGGCAAACTCCGCACGCCCACCTGGTAGAGTTGCGGCCGGAGGAGCCGCCAACGCGTCGCGTCCGTCACCAGCCAACGGAACATCTGGCCCGTGAAGACGCCGAATCGCCCCAGACCCTCGACCTGGTCCGCCACGTACCGCCCGACGTTCGCGATGGTTCGTCCGATGGGCACGCGCTCCGCTCCGAGACCCCGACCTGACGCTGCGCTCGGCTTTCCTCAAAATCCTATCCTAAACGCCCGCTCGCCCCGTTGCAACCTTTCCCCCCGCGCCGCCGCGTAGCCCCGTTCGTCCGCGCGCGCTGCCGGGTCGCGGCTGGAAGTGGTTTCAAAACCATTACGCACCGTTTGCAAGCAAACGGTGGCACCCGCTAATCGGGCGGGAACCCCTATTTCCGGGTGCCACGGATTGCTCGCAATCCGTGCCCTCCAGGTTTTGAAACCACTTCTAATCTTTCGCATCCGACGCCGACTCTATCCGCTCCAATCCCACCACACGCTTCCGTTCGTCGTACCGCCACGCGACCTTCGCCGTGTCGCCCACCTTCAACTTCCCGATCGCCGACACCATTTCCTTATCGAGCCCGCCGCCCTCCGCCGGTGCCCCACCGTGCCACTCCGGCATGTACCGTTCCGTCGGACCCTTGCCCTCCGGCTTCAGGTCGAACCACTGATCGCCCAGCGCGACCACCTTGCCGGTCACGGCGCCGCTCGGCTCCGCGGGCTTCACGACTTCGATCCGCACGATCCGGCGGTGCTCTTCCATCTTCCACTCGAGGCGCACGAGATTCGAGACCGGGATCTTCGCGATCGTCTCCAGCATTGCCGCGTCCAGTCCGCCGCCTTGGTCCGGGTTGCCGCCGTGCCAGAAAGGCAAATACCGCTGCGATTCCTTCTCGCCCTCCGCCTTCACCTCGATCCATTCTTTGCTCTTGGCCGTGAGGATCCCCGTCACGGTCCCGCCCTTCGCCCCTTCTTCGGGGGCCGGACCCTCTTCCGCCGCCATCACGGCGGCCGCCAGAAACCCCGCCAAAATCGCCGCCACACCCATCCACCCGATTGCCGCGCGCATCGCCTCTCTCCTTTTCTTAAAGGATCCCCTGGCCCGTTCCACCACTCTACCCCCGCGCCCGGCCGTCCGCAATAGTCCCGCGCGCGCCTGTTTCGCCGGCGGGCGGAGGAAAACGGGCCTCCCGCCGAAAAAACCCCTTGACGAATTGTCGGCGCTTGGCTATATTACCAAGGAGCCAAGAACGCGCGTGCCGTCGAGGATGCCCGCGCGGCGGGAGGCGCGGGCCAGCCTTTGGCAGGGCCCGGGGGAGAGGCGGAAGGACCGTCCGCGCACGCGACAGACTCGGAGGCGCAAGGAGAACGTCATGAAAGACTGGAAAAAGTTCGCCGTGCTGGTGGCGGTGTTCCTGGTGGCCTACTTCCTGCCTCTGGGCAGCGCGAAGGTCTCCAATGCGGTCCTGGAGGCCTTCCGGCTGCTCCAGTGGTACGCGATCAACCACACGCTGGCGTGCGTGGTGCCGGCCATGTTCATCGCGGGGGCGATTGCGACGTTTCTGTCGCAGGCGTCCGTGATGCGGTATCTGGGGCCCCGGGCCAATCGGCCGCTGGCCTACACGGTGGCGTCGGTGTCCGGGATCGTCCTGGCCGTCTGTTCGTGCAGCGTGCTGCCGATGTTCGCCGGCATCTACACGATGGGGGCGGGGCTGGGGCCTGCCAGCGCATTTCTGTATTCCGGGCCGGCCATCAACGTGATGGCCATTTTCCTGTCGGCCCGGGTGCTGGGGCTCGACCTGGGCGTGGCGCGGGCGATCGGGGCGGTGGTATTCGCGTTCGTCATCGGCCTGGCGATGGCGCTGGTCTTTCGCCGGAGCGAGAAAAAGCGTGCGGATGTGGCCATGCAGATGCCGGAGGCGCCGCACAGCCCGCGGCCGCTGTGGAAGACGGCGCTCTACTTCCTCTGCATGATCCTCTTCCTCGTGTTCAGCGACTGGTATAACACCAACGACGTGACCATCACGATGACGGACGGGACGGTCCTGGAAGCGAACATCCGCTATTCGACGCAGGACTCACTCGACGTGCAGAAGTACGAGGCGGACGGGCGGCTGGGGACGGAGGTCCGCCGACTGAGCCGCACCGACATCGCCCAGGTGGAACCGAAGCCGGGTTTCGTGATGACGGTCCACGGCATCAAGTGGTATCTGGCGGGAGGGATGGGCCTGGCGGTCCTCGTGATGCTCTGGCGGTGGTTCTCGCGCGACGAGACCAAGCAGTGGATGCAGGCGACGTGGGACTTCGGCCTGATGATCGTGCCCCTGCTCTTCGGCGGCGTGTTCGTGACGGGCTTCATTGGCGCTCTGATTCCGGAGACGTACGTCGCCACCCTGGTCGGCGGGAACGGCCTCATCGCCAACTTCGTCGCGGCGTTCGTCGGGATGATCTGGTACTTCGCCACGCTCACGGAGATTCCGATCGTGGAGATGCTGCTGCGGCTGGGGATGGGGCGCGGGCCCGCGCTGGCGCTCCTCTTGGCCGGGCCGGCCCTCTCGCTCCCGAGCATCCTGGTCATCTACAAAGTGGTCGGCTTCCGCAAGACGTTTGTGTTCTGTCTGCTGACGGTCGTGATGTCCACCCTCGTGGGCTGGATCTTTGGAATGTTCGTTTCCTGAGCGTCCCTGGGCAGGACAACAGGCTGCTATGGCCGTCATCACAACGTTTCCGAGCCGCGAGGAAGGGCGCAAAGCCCAGGCGCGTCTGGACGGCCGCGCGCTCACCTACGAGGCCGTATCGCCCGATCCGGGCTACTCCAAGGTCGGCGCACCGGCGCTGGTGTTGGGCAGCGAGGGGCGGGCGGCGCTAACGGACGGCAGGGGCGATCCGGTGATCTGTGCGGGCTTCGTGGAATACCGGCCCGCCGTGATTCGGGTTCCGGCCGAGCCGCCGCGCGGCTTTGAAGAAGATGTGTTCGGCGAGGCCGCCATCGTGGTGCTGGCCCCCTGCGTGGCGGACGCGACGAAGATACGGTTCATCACCCACCTGACGGGCGACTTGGCCGAGGTGTTCCCCTACATAAACGCCGAGATGAAGGAAGCCTCCTACAACGCGCGGGGCCCCACGTTCACGTTTATGGAGGGGTACCGGCTGATCTCAATGTACCCACGGCGGATTGCCGTGGCGAAGGCCGACGAGATCGTGGACGGCTGGCGAACGCTGGAGGCGATCCGCCGGCGGGCGAACGAGACTTGGGCGCGGCGGGGCGAGATCGAACCGTCCTACGAGATGCGCCAGAAGCCGCCGGCCCTGGAGATCTTCAAGCGATTGCCGAGGACGAACTGCCGGGCGTGCGGCGAGGCCACCTGCCTGGCCTTCGCGGTGCGGGTGCATGCGGGAGAGGCGGACGTACGCCGCTGCCGACCCGTGTTCGAGGGGGAGTACGAGCGCCTGAAGGATGCGCTCCTGGAGGTGTGCCGGGCGGTTGGCGCCGTCGGAGAACCGCCCTGAAGGCGGCGCGCCTCATGGGCCCGACTCGCCCTGGCCGCCGATACAGGGGCCGCGGCAAAGAGGGGCGCGCCATTGACGACCGGGAAGCACTTGGCTATTATGCCAAATGAGCAAGAACCCTGGGAGGACGGCCATGAACACGAAAACGCAGGCACGGTTTGAGGCGCGGGCGCGGGTGCTGAAGGCCGTGGCGCACCCGACGCGGCTGTTCATCGTCGAGGAACTTTCGCATGGCGCGCGGTGCGTCTGCGAGTTGACCGAGATGGTGGGGGCCGACATGTCCACCGTCTCGAAGCACCTGACGGTGCTGCGGTCGGCGGGGATCGTCGAGGACGAGAAGCGCGGGAACCAGGTGTTCTATGCGCTACGGTGCCCGTGCGTGGTGAACTTCCTGGGGTGCATCGAGGACGTCCTGAAGCAGCGCGCGAAGGGCGAGATGGAACTGGTCCGGTAGGGCCGAGGGACACTCATGCCGGACGCACAAGAACAGCCCGAGAACGGGCGCGAGGCGCAACCTCACACGCCGGGCAAGGGTCTCGGCGTCTTCGAGAAGTACCTGACGCTATGGGTGATCCTCTGCATCGTCGGGGGCATCGTGCTGGGGAAGTTCGCCCCCGGCTTCGCCAAGTCGCTCGACGGCATGGCCATCTACGTCAACGACGCGCCGGTCGTTTCGATCCCGATTGCCGTGTGCCTCTTCTTCATGATGTATCCGATTATGGTGAAGATTGATTTCGCCGAGGTCCTGAAGGCCGGCAAGAGCGTGCGGCCGGTAGGCCTGACGCTCTTCGTCAACTGGGCCGTCAAGCCCTTCACCATGTACGCCATTGCCTTCCTTTTCCTGGGCGTCGTGTTCCGGGGATTCATCGGCCCCGACGCGGTGGACCACGTGAAGATGCCGTTCGGCCTGGACCTCGGGGTTGGCGAGGCCTACGGCGCGGGCACGGTGGTTCTGGTGGACGGCGTGAAGATGCTCGCGGTGCCCCTGTGGCGGAGTTACCTCGCCGGGTGCATTCTCTTGGGCGTCGCGCCGTGCACGGCAATGGTGCTGGTGTGGGGATACCTGGCGAAAGGGAACGACGGGCACACGCTGGTGATGGTGGCGATCAACTCGCTGACGATGCTCTTTCTGTACGGTCCGCTCGGCGGGTTCCTCTTGGGCGTCGGCCGGCTGCCGGTGCCGTGGCAGGCGCTCGTGCTTTCGATCGCCATCTATGTGGCCCTGCCGCTGGTGGCCGGCTACGTCTCACGCAAGTGGCTCATCGCCGCCAAGGGTGCGGTCTGGTTCCGCGAGAAGTTTCTCCATGTATTGACGCCCATCACCATCATCGCCCTCCTGGTGACGCTGGTGCTCCTGTTCTCGTTCAAGGGCGAGGTCATCTTGTCGAACCCGCTGACGATCCTGTGGATCGCCATTCCGCTCTTCATCCAA
>JAPLMM010000171.1 GCA_026387035.1 Planctomycetota bacterium | reverse complement strand
GTTCTGTCTTGGCCGAGGCTTTAATTTATCTACCTTATCTTGCGCGGTCGTGCAGGCACGTAGTTCGGCCGCTGAACATCCCAAATCATCAGGCGTGAGAATGGCGACGGCGTACTGGGCACTTGAACCAGACTGCTCAACTTTCTCGATTAGGGTCCGAATGCCCCTGCTTGTTAAGACGCACCAGTGCCGCACTGGCGGGCATGCCCAATGTCAGAGTTCCTTGTTGGAGGTTCGACATGGCGTGTGCCTGCACTGCTTTCTTGAGTTCGTTGTGGACGGACTCCTTGAGGGCTACCGTGTCATACCTGAATTCAATATGACCGGCCGCGGAAAGTGCCTCGAGCAAGGGCTTGAGATTTTTCTCGTCCATGCCAAGGCGGCTTGCCAGCGTGGAGGTCTCAACTCCGCCCCAGTACTGGTCCCAACGTGCATAGAGATGCAGGAAGACTCGGAGTTCATCAGGGGGAAGATTTTTGAAGCTGTTCACGGCTGCCCCGTTAATCCGAAGTTTTGCCAATAGCCACGGTGGGTGCACAGCACCCACCCTACATGCGGTGACACCTACGGCTTCTCGATCAGCCGCACCATCTCGCGGACCGCCTTGCGCATGCCCACGAAGACCGCGCGGCTGATGATGCTGTGGCCGATGTTCAGTTCCGTCATGCCGGGAATGTCGGCAATGGGTGCGACGTTGACGTAATTCAGGCCGTGGCCGGCGTGGACGACAAGGCCCGCTTCCTGGGCGAGGCGCGCCGACTCCGAGACGTGCGCCAACTGCCGGTCACGCTCGGCGCCCGCCGGGGCGTTCGCGTACTCGCCTGTGTGGAACTCGACGGCCTCGGCCCCCGTCGCCGCATACGCCTCGACGTGAGCCGCCTCAGGGTCCACGAACAGGCTCACCACGATGCCGGCTTCCTGGAGTCGGCGGACGGCGTCGGCGACGCGCTTCTCGTCGCCGATGACCGGAAGGCCGCCTTCCGTCGTAATCTCCTCGCGCCCCTCGGGGACGAGCGTCGCCTGGTCGGGCCGGACGTCGCACGCGATGCCGATCATCTCCTCCGTGACGGCCATTTCGAGGTTCAGTTTGACCTGGACGGTTTCCCGGAGGAGCCTGAGGTCGCGGTCCTGGATGTGTCGGCGGTCTTCCCTCAGGTGCAGGGTGATGCACCGGGCGCCGCCGAGTTCGGCCTCGGCCGCGGCCCAGACGGGGTCGGGCTCGGCGCCTCGCCGCGCCTGGCGGAGCGTCGCCACGTGGTCGATGTTAACGCCCAAGTGCGGCATGGTGCGATTTCCTCGGGAGGCGGCCCGGCTTCCGGCTTCGTCCTGCGGACTACGCCGGGACAAGTCGCCGTGAAAGTCGCCGGGACTACGCCGGGGCAAAGCCCGGCGGCGTCTAGGCCTGGCGATAGCCCAGGGTCTCCATGACGCCGAGCAGTTCGGAGACCGAAATCCGCGGCAGGCCTCGCTCCAATTTGTAGGCGTCGATGGCGGCCCGCAGTTCGCTCTCGGGTTCGGCGACGCGTCTCAACGATCCGTCAGCGTTTATGGCGCTGTTTCCAGCGCATGTGCCGGATTTTGCTGCCGACTTTTCGCCGGCGTCGGGGCTTGCCCACGGCTGCTCCTCCTTGACCAACGACTTGACCGGTGATGATCCTTCAGACCGCCTTCTCTTTTACCCTTGGCGCACCGGCTTGTCAACGCCTTTAGAGGCTGTTTTGCTCGGTTGAAAACATGCCTTTGTTCTCCCTCTCCCCCCCGGCGGGACGTTCCGCTTGTGGGAGAGGGTAGGGTGAGGGGAAATTTAGGTTGTTGTGCGGCACTCACCCTCACCCCTGCCCCTCTCCCGTCAAGGGAGAGGGGGTTTATGATACAGGCTTTTAGCGCGGGTGTCGCCGCAGGAAGCGGCCTCCCGGCAGCGCGCGCGCCAGGCCCTTGAGTTCCAGGAGCGTTATGGCGCCGGCGGCCTGTGGGGCGTTGAGCCCCGCACGGGCCGCCAGCGTTTCCAGGGGCGCGGGGTCCCCGTTCAGCACCTCCATCAGTCGCGCTTCCTCGGCCGACAGGTTGGCCTTGAGTGTGAGGCCCGCTTGCCGCGGCGCGTCCTCGCCGGCCGCGGGCCCGACCTCCAAGTCGGGGAACTCGTCGAGGATGTCGGCGACGGATTCGACGAGTTTGGCCCCGTCGCGGATGAGGGCATGGACGCCCGCCGCTCCCGGCGCGTCCACCCGGTTGGGGACGGCGAAGACTTCCTTGCCGAGTTCCGCCGCCAGACGCGCCGTGATGAGCGAGCCGCTGCGGACGCCCGCCTCGACGACGACGACGCCCAGGCCGAGCCCCGCCAGGATCCGATTTCGCCGGGGAAAGTTCTCCGCCTGCGGCGCGGTCTCCATCGGAAACTCACTCACGAGGGCCCCTTGGGCGGCGACGGCGTCGGCCAGCCGACGGTTCTCCGGCGGATAGACCGTCGCCAGACCGTTGCCGAGCACCGCGATCGTCCGGCCTCCGGCGGCGAGGGCGCCGCGATGGGCGACCGAGTCGATCCCCCGCGCCAGGCCCGAGACGATGGTGAACCCGACCCGCGCGAGGCCCCCCGCGATCCGCTCCGCCTGGTCCTGGCCGTAGAGGCTGCACTTGCGCATGCCGACGACGCCGACCGCCTGGGCGTCCTCCGCCACAAGATTGCCTTTGACGTAAAGGGCGGGCGGGGCGTCTGTGAGGTACGTGAGCGCGATGGGATACGCGGCCTCGCCGCGGAAGACGAGTTGGACGCCGGCGGCGCGGGCCCGCTCGAGTTCCGCTTCGGGCTCGGCGAGGTCGAGGGACTCGCGGATCTTTTGGGCCGACTCCTCCCCGATGCCGGGCGTCTGGGCGAGTTCGCCGGCCGATGCCTCGGCGGCGGCCTCGGCGGAACCGAACCGTTCCACCAGGGCCGAAAAAAGACGCGGGCCGATGCCCGTCGCCAAATGGAGCCTGAGCGCGCTCAGCCGTTCCTGCTCGTCCACGGATTGCCCCCTAGAAACCACTTTGCTCTGTTGGAAACACGCTTCTTCTCTCCCTCTCCCATTGAGGGAGAGGGAGTATCAACGGATGTTTTCAACAGAGCAAAACCACAGGGCGGCACGGATTTCGTCGTCCGTGACGTCCTCGACGACGCGGACGGAGCCGATCGCCTCCGGCAGGATGAATCGCAGCCGGCCGGCCTCGCCCTTCTTGTCGTGCCGCATGATCGCCAGGCACCGCTCGGCGTCGGCGCCCGTCGGCAGGCTGACCGGGAGGCCGAACCTCGCGAGGAGCGCCTTCTGGCGTTCGACGACGGCGCGGCCGACGAGCCCTCGCCGTTCGGCCATCCGCGCCTCGGCCATCATACCGAGGGCGACCGCCCGGCCGTGCGTCAATCCGAGCAGCGTCTCGAGCGCGTGGCCGATCGTGTGGCCGTAGTTCAGGATCCGGCGAAGGTCGCTCTCGCGTTCGTCGGCCGCGACGATGTCGGCTTTGATGCGGACGTTGCACGCGACGACCGTCTCGAGGACCTCCGGGTCGCGCGCGAGGAGGGTTTCGGCGCGGCGTCCGAGTTCCTCGAAGAGACGGGCGTCGCGGATCATGGCGTGTTTGACCGTCTCGGCGAGACCGTTGCGGAGTTCCTCTTCCGGCAACGTGGCGAGGGTGGCGACGTCGCAGAGGACGGCCGAGGGCTGGTGAAACGCGCCGATGAGATTCTTGCACTCGGGATGATCGACGGCCGTCTTGCCGCCGACGCTCGCATCCACCTGCCCGAGGAGCGTGGTGGGGACGGCGACCCACGCGATGCCGCGCATGTAGGTGGCGGCGACGAAGCCCGCGAGGTCCGTCACGACCCCGCCGCCGAGCGCGACGACGACCGACCCGCGGTCGAGGCCCGCGCGGAGCATCCGATCGTAGAGTTCGCCCGCCCGGGCGAGCGCCTTGGAGCCTTCGCCCGGGGGGACGACGGTGCTCGTGGCCTCGAGCCGCGCGGCGCGGAGGCTCTCGAGGGCCGGCTCCAGGTAGAGGCCGGCGACGTTGGCGTCAGTGACCAGGGCCGCCTTGGGGCCCCTGGCCGCCGCCTTCGCCTCCCGGCCCACGGTCTTCAAGAGGCCCGGGCTGATCCGGACGGCGTAGGCGGATCCGGTGAGGCAGACGTTTACGGTTGGCATCGGTGGCGCTTCTCCCCATTCGCTTCAAGTAGAAGAAGACGATGAACAGAACGATGAGGCCGCCGCCCATGAAAGCGAGCGACGCGTAGGAGCCCAGAGAAAACATCAGGCTGCCGGGCGACGGGCCCTCGAACGGGCTCGCGCCGCCGACGTCCGGCTCGAGCCGCTGCGCGACCAGCATCGGCGCGTAGCCCACGCCCTTGGAGCCCTCGTACTTGCGGACCTTGTAGAAGTACCCTTTGACGCGGACCGCGTCGAACGCCTTGAAGTCGGGCATCGGGTCCTCGAGGACGACCACCGTGGCGACGGGGCGCTCCTGTTCCATCGGTCTCTCGCGGATCGTGCATGTGAACAGGCGCGGGATGTCCTTGGCGATGGCGACGACGGGCACGCGCCACGGGGCGACCGTCATGTACACGCCGCGCAGCGTCACGGGCTTGCCGCGGAAACTCGACGGCGTGCTCAGGAGTTGCGAGTAGGGGACCGTTTCCTCGTCGGGTTTCATGAGGTCCGCCGGCAGTTTGCTGACGACCGAGACGAGGGTGTAGAACGCCGGCTCGTCGTAGCCGAACGTCTCGTCCTTGACGTCGCCGAGGATCGTGTCGATCTTCTCGATCGGGACGTCGGCCGGGATCTCGAATCGTTTGAGGATCGGGAGTTCCCGGATTTCCTCGGGCGTGAGTTTTTTCGGCGTGGCCTCCTCGCCGGCCGGTTTCTCTTCAGGAGGTGCCGGGGCTTCAGCCCTTTCGGCCGGCGGCGTCTCGGCCGGGGCTTCCGCCCGCGCGGTCGGGGCCGACGCGATCGCCCAGCCGAGAACGATGCCGAGCACCGCGACGGCGATGCCGCCCAAGGCGACTCGTGCGGTTTCTTTCGGGTTCATGTGGCCTCCTCTCGCAATTCTAAGTGGGTGCCGCAGGCCGGTCAAAAGGAATCCCCATCGGCCTATCTCCCGCCAAGGCGCTGTTTCATAACCCCCTCTCCCTTGACGGGAGAGGGACGGGGTGAGGGTGAGAGAGACGAATATCCAACAAGGAACACTCAACCGCAGAATGACCAAGTGAAAAACGGCCCCGGCGCGCCGGGGCTCCGCACCGGGCGCCGTTGCCGCCTGCCCTCCGTAGCCCCGTCCGTTCGGGGCGAAGGAGAGTTCCCTTCCTCCTTCTGCGGTTGGGAGTTGGATATTTATTATTCGTCGTTTCTTCCCCCCTCACCCTACCCCTCTCCCACCAGGGGAGAGGGAATTGAAACAGCCGCCAATAGGAACGTGCGCGGGGCCGTTTCGTTGCGGACGAAAACCGCCGGGTCGAAAAAGACGCGTCCTCGGCTTTCGCCGAGGACGCGCGCCGGGGTTGAACCGCCCCTCTTCAGAGTCCCCAACCCCTCGCGGGACTGCCGAAGGCCGTCTCTGCCACTGCCCCCGCAACCGGGCTTTGTTCCCTCCGGCCACCCCATTATTCGCCTGCACCGGGCGGCCGGACAAGGGGGGGACAAATTTTTTTGCCAGCGCTGCCGCCAGCCGTCCCGGTAAGATAAGGGTGTCTCCAAGAGGGTCTTCCGTGGAGGAGCGTTGTGAGTCTGGACACCTACGAGTCCGCGCTTCGGTATCTTTTCACGGCCACGGATTATGAGAAGATGCAGCGCGTCCGCTACAACGCGGACACGTTCAGCCTGGACCGGATGGAAGCGCTTCTCGGGGCGCTGGGTTCGCCCGAGCGGCGTTTCCGAAGCGTTCAAGTCGCGGGGACGAAAGGCAAAGGCTCAACGGCGGCGATCCTGCACACGCTGGCGCTGGAGTGCGGCCTCAAGACGGGGCTCTACACCTCGCCGCATCTCGTGGACATCCGCGAACGGATCCGCGTTGGCCGCGACGACATCCCGGCCGAGGCCCTTCGCGCGCTCGTCGCCGACGCGCAGCCTCACGTCGACCGGATGCGCGCGGCCGGCGACGCGCCGACCTTCTTCGAGATCTTCACCGCGCTCGCCTTTCGCCATTTCGCCGACGAAGCCGTGGACCTGGCGATCGTCGAGGTCGGCCTGGGAGGCCGGCTCGACGCGACGAACGTCCTTCGGCCGGACGTGAGCGTTCTCACCTCCGTCAGCATCGACCACACGCACCAGTTGGGCGGGACGCTCGAGAAAATCGCCGCCGAGAAGGCCGGCATCATCAAGCCGGGCGTCCCGGTGGTCTCGCAGCCCCAGCGGCCGGAGGCGATGGCCGTCATCGAACGCGCCGCCCAGCGAGCCGGCGCCCCGCTCCTCACCGTCGGGCGGGATGTGACCTACACGTGGGCGCCGGTCCAAGGGACCGGCATCCGCCTCGCGGTCCGCACGCCGCACGCCGCCTACGACGACCTTTTCCTCCCGCTCCTGGGGGAACACCAGGCGGTGAACGCGGCGACGGCGATCGCGGCCGCAGAGCACGCGCCCTCGCTGGCCGAACGCCTCACGCCCGAGCGCGTCCGCGCGGCCCTTCTCGCCGTTCGCTGGCCCGGGCGGATGGAACTCGTTCCCGGCCGGCCGGACATGCTCCTCGACGGAGCGCACAACCGCGCGAGCATGGAGCGGCTGATGGAAGGCCTCGCGCAGCACTTTCCCGGGCGGCCCCTGGTCTTCGTTTTCGCCTCCGCCGCTGACAAGGACATCGAGGGGATGCTGGCGG
This sequence comes from Planctomycetota bacterium, assembly GCA_026387035.1. NCBI lineage: Bacteria > Pseudomonadati > Planctomycetota > Planctomycetota bacterium. The sequence goes on along the minus strand of JAPLMM010000171.1, from coordinate 4,495 downwards.
TCCTCGCCGAGACGGGGGGCGGGGCGCCGGTCGTCTTCACGCGGACCGAGAATCCGCGGGCGGCGGACCCGGCGGACCTGGCAGCGCGGTTTCAGGAGCGCGGCGGGCGCGGAGCCGAGACGGCCCCGGACACGGCCTCGGCGCTGGAGGCGGCCCGAAAAAGGGTGGCCCGCGGCGGCCTAGTAGTCGTCTGCGGGTCGCTGTACCTCGTTGGAGAAGCGAAGAAGGCCGGTTCCAGACATAACCAATTGTCGCCAAAGGGTTTACACAAGCCGCCACTCGTACTTTGACAATTCTGCTGGATTGTTTTTCCAATTTTGCCGAAAACAGTTGACAAACAAGTCTTTTTGTTTTACAATTCCCAGGCAGTTGTTTGACAATAGTTCGGTGAGCGCTTGGCAGGAAACGGCTCATGCAAAAGGGAAAGACAAGCAAGATCAGGGAGTTCTTGGTGCGGGCTGTGGCCGATGGCCAGCGGTCGCCCACTAGTCTGGCAGCCAAGCACTTCGGAATAACCCGCCAGGCGGCCAACTGGCACCTGCGAAATCTGGTGAAGGAAGGGCTAGTTGTCGCCAGCGGGCGAACGCGCGCCCGAACTTACGGCTTAGTCGCAATCGTCGAAAAAGAACATACCGTTCCTCTTGGTCCGCACGTTGAAGAGCACCGGGTCTGGAAAAATTGCTTTTCCGTTGCGCTGGCCGATATGTCACAAAACGTCTTGGAGATTTGCGAATACGGCCTTACAGAGATTCTGAACAACGCGAAAGATCACTCCGGGGGAAGTGTGGCTAAAGTGAGCCTGAGGATCACCGCAGCCGATATACAAATCACCGTGCGCGATGACGGAATAGGAATCTTCCGCAAGATCAAGGAAGGGTTAGGCCTGAGCGACGAACGAGAGGCCATTCTGGAATTGGCGAAGGGGAAAATCACAACCGACCCCTCGCGCCACACAGGCGAGGGCGTTTTCTTCACAAGTCGCGTGTTTGATGAGTTCCGCATTCTGTCGCGCCATTTGTTTTTCTCCCACAAGGATATGCGCGACGATTGGCTTGTTGAGGCCCTTGAGTCGGAAGACGAAGGAACCTTCGTCGTGATGAGAATAGACCGTGCTTCCGCACGAACCATGAAAGATGTATATGATCGTTACGCCTCGGAGGCGAACGACTTTGCTTTTACCCGAACGCACGTGGCAGTGCGTCTGTTGCGAATAGGCAAGGAGAGCCTGGTTTCACGATCGCAGGCGAAACGGTTGTTGGCTCGCTTCGACCGTTTTGAAGAAGTGGTGCTCGACTTTGATGGAATCAACAGCATTGGCCAGGCTTTCGCCGACGAGATCTTCAGGGTCTTTCAAAATGAGCATCCGGAGGTTCGTCTCATCCCGGTTAACGAGAGTCCGGAAGTTGCCCGAATGATTCAGAGAGCAACGGGCTCTTAGGATTCGCCAGCACCGCAGTGGCGCCCAGCCGCAAGTCCACGGCCCCGATTTTATCTTTCGCCGAAGACTTCGGCCTCGAAGCGATAGACGGTCACGTCTGGCCATTTCCACGCATCGGGCGGAAGTCCCGCCTTCATCGAGGCGCACTGCGACAGGAACTCTTCCTTCGACCATCCCGTCTCGGTGGCCACCTGGGGCAGGAAACAGCCGGACCCATACGGGCCGTCGATCGAGATGCCGTGGCGACCCAGTTCGATTTCCTTCAAGGGGTCGCGGGTTTTTTCGATGGGCGACAGAACGGAGATTTCGATGTCGATGTCCGCCAGTTCCCCCGCGCTGATGGGGTTGGAGAGGAATCGCGGATCGCGGCAGGCGGCGGCGGCCATCTGCTGGACGGTCTCCAAGAGGGGCTTCGGGCTCTCGAAGGTGCCGATGCAGCCGCGGAGGCGCCCGTGGTTCTTCAGCGTGACGAACGCGCCGCCGGGCGCCTGGAGCGCGGGGCTCTCGGTGGCGGCGCGCGGCACGGGTTGGCCGTTCAGAAGGGCCGTCAGCGCCCGTCGCGCGAGGTCCAGAAGCGTTTTCCGTTCGCGTTCGCTCATCATGGCATTTCCCCGATCCTAGGCTCTGTCTGATAAATCCAGAATGTTCTCGGGTGGCGGCCCCGCCCCGGCGGGTAAACTTCCTAGGCCGCCACCGCCTTCCGTGCCATGCGCGGTGGCCCGCACCTTCGCCCTTCGGGCTACGGCGGGCAGGCTGGGAAGGCCACCGCGCGATTTATCAGACAGAGCCTAGTGCCGAAGGTACCGCAGTGCGAACACCACCGCGAGCACAACCGCATCGGCCGAAAAAGGACGGAGGCAATGAGGTAGGTCACCGGGTGGACTCCCGAGAAGCCCGCGAGCCACGAACAGACGTTGTACGGCACGGGAGTAAGGGCGGCAACGGCCACCGTCCAGAACCCGTATTGGCGCAGCAGGTCCAGCGCCTGCTGGGCGCTGTCCCCCTGACCGAGCCACCCCATGATCTCGACGACGCGTTGCTGGCCGACGGCCAGGCCGAGGAGCATGGCGGTGGCGCCGCCCACGACGCTCCAGAAGGTGCAGACGGCCGCCCAGCGGAAACTGCTCTTGGGGCGGCCCATGCACAGGGCAATCAAGAGGACGTCGGCGGGGACGGGGAAGAAGATCGCCTCCGTGTAGGCCAGCAGGGCCATGGCCTTGCCGGCGTGGCGCGTCTCGGCCCAGTGGAGGACCCACTCGTAGAGCCGCCGCACGGGCCGCATCATCCGGGCTGTCCAGTGCGCCTGGACCTCCTCCCGGATGATCTCGTCCGTGACGCCCGTTTCGGGAGTCCGGTTTTTATTCGGGCTGTCCAAGAGGTGTTTCCTTCGCACGGGGTTGTTGGTGCCGCGCGGCAAGGGCGTTCACGCCCCTTGGCGCCACCTGAGTCTAGAGTCCGCGCCTGGCCGGAGCAAGGCAAAAGGGCCCCTGTCCTCCGGTGTCGGTCAGCCCGCCGGGCCGGCCGAGGACGGTTGACAGGCCCGCCGGCAGACTATAGCATAATAGTGCGTTCTTCCTCAGGGGGAGATGGTGAAGGTCGGATTGTCATGCCGACAAAGGCCGTGTTTAAGTTGCGGGGGTGGTTGGCGGCGCTACCCGTCGTCGTCGCTTTCTTGTGTTCCTACGGCGAACTTGAGAATGACACAACGACTTGGGCGATCGGCGGAGCGTTGTTTCTGGCGGCGATGGCGGTTCGGATATGGGCCCAGTGCCATCTGCACTATCGTCTGAGTGGTCACAAGGTCCTCACCGTGACTGGGCCGTACCGCTATAGCCGCAATCCGATTTACCTGGCGAACACGGCGATGATCGCGGCGTTGGTATGGTTGATGGAGGTCCCTTGGCTGATGGTTCCTACGGTGATTTGGTGCGCGCTCGTTTACTCGGTAGTCGTTCGTTACGAGGAGAGTCGCCTGTCGGCCAACTTCGGCGAGCGCTACCGGTGTTACATGCAGACGGTTCCCCGGTGGTTCGGCCTGCGGGACACGCGGGCCGGCGACGGCGCCCAGGCCGGTCGTTGGCTTCAGGGTGCCCTTTGGGTTGAAGTCCACTGCCTGTTGTTCCTCATCCTTCCTGCGCTCAAGGAACTGGTGGTCTGACGGCATTCGCGATCCGTCTCCCCCTCCCATCCTGCCCGGGCGCTCGGGGTGTTCGCCGGTCCAAAGGCAAGGTCAAACCCGAGAGCCGCGTTGACTTTCCCACCCCGGCCGGTTTATCATGTAGGCAGAGGCACCGCGCCGGACAGGAGACGAGGCCGTTGGCTTCGCATCTCTACGAGCCGGCAGGGGCGGTCATCATGCTCGAGACGGCACCATTGGACGCCGGACTGACGGTCCAGGCCCCGGCCAAGGTGAACCTGACGCTGCGGGTTCTCGGCCGCCGGCCCGACGGGTATCACGACCTGGAAAGCGTCGTGGCGGCCGTCACGCTGTTCGACGTGCTGGAGTTTCGCGCGTCGGACGACCTTCATCTCGCGTGCGAAGGAATCCCCGTTTCCGCCGGCGAGGACAATCTGGTGCTCCGCGCCGCCCGGTTGCTGCGGACCGAGAGCGGGACGCGCGCGGGCGCGCGGGTGCGCCTGGAGAAACGGATTCCGCCCGGCCGGGGGTTCGGCGGCGGGTCGGCGGACGCGGCCGCGACGCTCGTCGCCCTGAGCGCGCTGTGGGGTCTAAATCTCGCGCGCGAGGACCTGGCGCGCCTGGGGGCGAGCATCGGAAGCGACGTGCCGTTCTTCTTCGGCTCGCCCGTGGCGATCCTGCGCGGGCGCGGGGAACAGCTGGAGGCGGTGCGGGCGCGGTCGCCGTGGTGGCTTGCGCTCGCCTGGCCGGACTATGGCCTGGCGACGGTCGACGTGTATGCGGCGCTGGACCGCCTGGCGGAAAGCGTGAACGGCCGGCCGGAGGCGACCGCCATTCTCGAGGCCCTGGAAGGTCCGGCGTCGGGGGCGGCGGCTTTGCTCGTGAATGACCTCGAGGGGGCGGCCCGGCGCGTCCGATTA
>JAPLMM010000170.1 GCA_026387035.1 Planctomycetota bacterium | reverse complement strand
GCGGCGGGAACCCTTCGGTTGGCTGCGGCCGGGATGGAACCGGGCGTCGTACAGCCGGTGTTACCTGAGCGCGCTTCACCGCCCGCAGCCGGAGCGCCTGACGACGGCGATGCGGGGCGAGAAGCGGGCGTGCATTGCGTGCGGCCAGTGCGAGACGGTCTGCCCGGCCCGCATCATGCCGCACGTCATCCACAAGGCCCTGTACGCGGACGCAATAGACGATGCGGAGCGTCTCGGCGTGGACCTGTGCGTCGGGTGCGGGTTGTGCTCGTACGTATGCCCCTCGAAGATTGAACTGAGGCACGAGATGCTCGAGGCGCAACAGAGGATTCGCGAGGAGCGCGAGCACGCCGAAGCAGCCAAGGCCGAGGAGGTCAAGGGATGAGGCTCCTTGAGGACCTCTTCGACCGGCTGCGTCCGAGATTCGAGCAAGGGCCGCTCAGCCGTGCCAGGCCGCTTTTCGACGCGATCAACAACTTCTTTCTGGCGCCGAAGTCGTCGGCGCCCTGCGCGCCGCACGTGCGGGACCCGATCGACCTGAAGCGGTACATGACGATGGTCATCCTGGCGCTCGTGCCGACGCTCGCGGCGGGGGTGTACCTGTTCGGCCTGCGGGTCCTGGCGGTAGTGCTGGTTTCGTACGCCGTGGGCGGGATGATCGAGGTGGTGATTGCGTGCATCCGCAAGGAGGAGATCAACGAGGGGTTTTTCGTGACGGGGATGATTTGCGCTCGTCGGCCGGTGCATCCTCGTGCTGGCGTACCCGAGCCGGCTGAACGCGTTCATCGAACCGGCGAGCGGGTGGCCCGGCCGGCTCGCGACGTACCACGTGGACGCCATCAGCAGCGCGACACCGCTGGCGGCGGCGAAAAAGGGCGCCCTGGAACCGATCGCAAACCTTTTCTGGGGGAACGTCTCGGGCTCGATCGGCGAGACGTCGGCCGCGCTCATTATCGCGGGCGGGCTATTCCTCGTGCTAGTCGGCGTGGTCAACTGGCGGACGATCGCGAGCGTGCTGGGCTCGTTTGCCCTGCTGGGCCTCGCGCTCGGCGGCCTCTTCCCGTCGCACTTCAGCGGCGCGGTAGGCTGGCACCTGCTGGCCGGCGGCCTCCTCTTCGGGACGGTGTTCATGGCGACGGACCCGGTGACAGGCCCGATGACGAACGGCGGGAAGGTGGCCTACGGCATCCTGATCGGGGCGATTGTGCTTCTCATCCGCAACCTGACGGGGTACGTGGAAGGCGTCACCTTTGCGATCCTGCTGGGGAACATCGTGGCCCCGACGATCGACGAGGTCGTCGTGCGGCGGCGGGTTCGGAGGTTGGCGCATGAAAGGTAGCCTGTACAGCCTGGTTTTCGCGGCCCTGTTGGGCGCTGTGTGCGCGGGCTTGTTAACGGCGGCGAGGGAACTGACGGCCGCGCGGCGGGAGGCCAACGCCCAAGCCGAACGCATCCGCCACGTTCTCGACGCGCTCGGCGTAACATACGAGGCCGGCGCGGGGCCCGAGCAACTCGTTCAGGTCTTCGAAAAAGACGTTCGAACCGAGAAGCGCGGCGGCCTGGTGTTCTACGAATACGTCGGCAGCGACGGTGCGGTCCGGGCCGTGGCGACCCTCTTCGGGGGGCGGGGCCTCTGGGGGCCGATCAAGGGGATCCTCGCCCTCGAGTCGGACCGGCGGACGGTTCGGCGCATCACGATCTACGAGCAGGAGGAGACACCGGGCCTCGGCGGCGAGATTGCAACGCGCGGATTCACGCAGCAGTTCGACGGCCAACGGATCGTGTCGCCAGCGGGCGAAGCGGGCCTCCAGGTCCAGGCCATCACGGGCGCCTCGATGACGAGCCAGCGCGTGAAAGACATGTTGAACCAGGTGGCCCGCCAGATCGTGGAGCCGGAGGCGGCGAATGGGCGCTAGCGCACCGAACAGGGCGGGCGGAATGCCGGGCGCCGGCGGGCGACCGATCCTGGCGTTCCGCGCGGGCATCTGGAACGACAACCCCATTGCCGTCCAGATCCTGGGGGTCTGCTCGGCCCTGGCGATCACGACGCGGCTGGAGAACGCGCTGGTGATGGGGGCGTCGGTCGTTTTCGTCGTCATGATGTCGAGCCTGATCCTTTCGCTCCTCAGGAAAGCGATCCCGCGACGCATCCGCATGATCGCCGAGGTCGCCATCATCGCCACCTTCGTCATCATCGTCGACCAGTTCCTCCGGGCCTATTACTGGGACATGTCGAAGCGGCTCGGCCCCTACGTCGGCCTCATCATCACCAACTGCATCCTCATGGGCCGGGCCGAGGCGTTCGCCCTGCACAACCGGCCGGGCATCTCGGTCGTGGACGCGGCGGCCAACGGCCTGGGGTACACCTTCATCCTGGCGATCATCGGCCTGGTGCGGGAACTTGGCGGAACGGGAACCATCGTCTTCGGCGAGCGGGTCCTCCTCGAGATCCCCAACTACCCGATGAACCTGGTCCTGCGGGGGGCGCCGGGAGCCTTCATCGCCCTGGGGTTCCTCGTGGCGCTCCTCTACGCGCTCGGCCTGCGCAAGGAGCGGGAGGCCCGGACATGAACGACACCAGCGCCCTCGTGATTTTCGTCGCCGCCGTCTTCACCAACAACATCCTCCTGACGTACTTCCTCGGGATGTGCTCGTTCCTGGCCTGCTCACGCGAGTTCCCGACGGCCGTCGGCCTCGGCGTCGCCGTCACCTTCGTCATGACCGCGACGACCGTCATCAACTACCTCGTGTACCAGTACGTCCTCGTGCCGTACGACCTCGGGCACCTTCAGTTCGTGGTCTTCATCGCGGTGATCGCGGCGTTCGTCCAACTGGTGGAGATGTTCCTGGAACGGTTCAGCCCGCGCCTCTACTACGCCCTGGGCATTTTCCTCCCCCTCATCACCGTCAACTGCGCGATCCTCGGCGCGGCGCTATTCATGGTCAACTTCGGTTACACGTTTTTCCAGGCGGTCGGCTTCGGCGCCGGCGCCGGCGTCGGGTGGGCCCTGGCGATCGTCCTGATGGCCGGCCTGAGGCAGAAGATGCGCTACGCCAACATCCCCGCCCCGTTCCAGGGCGTCGCCGTCACGATGATCGTCACAGGCGTCATGGCCCTCGCGTTCATGGGCTTCGCGGGCATGGTCTCGATCCAGTAGGGCGGAACGATGATTTACCTGGTCTCGATCGCGATGTTCGTCGGGCTCCTCGCGGCCCTCGCGCTGTTTCTGATCGCGGCCGAGCGGTTCCTCCTGGACTACGGCATCTGCAAGGTCAGCGTCAACGCCGGCGAACGCGTCCTCGAAGTCGAGGGCGGGCAGTCGCTCCTCGAGGCCCTGGGCAGCCAGGAAATCTACGTTCCGAGCGCGTGCGGCGGCCAGGGGACCTGCGGATACTGCAAAGTAACGGTCCTCGCGGGCGGCGGACCGGTCCTCCCGACCGAACTGCCATACCTGGCGCGCAAGGACATCCGCGCCGGCCTGCGTCTGGCCTGCCAGGTCAAGGTCCGCCAGGACCTGGACCTTCGGATCCCCGAAGAGATTCTGAACGTGCGGCTCTACTCGGCGACGGTCGAGAGCACGCGCGACCTGACGTACGACACCAAGGAGATCCGCCTGCGGCTCGTGGAACCAGCCGAGATCGCGCACCGCGCGGGGCAGTACGTGCAGATTCAGGCCCCGTCGCCGGCCGGACCCGTCTGGCGGGCCTATTCCATCAGTTCACCCGTTCACGAGCCGAACGTCGTGGAACTCGTCGTCCGCCTCGTGCCAGGCGGCATCGCCTCCACCTACCTCCACAACCTTAAGGCGGGCGACCCGGTCACCTTCACCGGCCCGTTCGGCGAGTTCCGCCTCAGCGAAGAGCCCGAAACGGAAGTCGTCTGCGTCGCGGGCGGCTGCGGGTTGGCCCCCATCAAGAACATCGTCGAGTCGATGCTCGCCCGCTGGCCCGACCGCCCCGCCTGGCTCTTCTTCGGCTGCCGGACCACCCGCGACGTCTTCTACTACGAAAAGTTCAAGCGTCTCGCGGCTGACCATCCCAGCCTGCGGGTCGTCTATGCCCTCTCCGACGAACTCGAACCCGGCGAGAAATGGGACGGCGAAACAGGCTTCATCCACCTCTCCGTGGACCGGTTCCTCCAACCGGGCGTCAAGCGCCAGGCGTTCCTCTGCGGCCCGCCGGTCATGGTCGAGGCCGTCCAACGCGTCCTCGAGGACAAGGGCCTCACGCCCAAAGACATCTTCTTCGACGACTTCAGCACCGCCTTGCCGCAAGGCGCCGCCCAGGCCGCCTCGACCGTCTGACCGATTTTCACTACCGCGACCTCGCCGCCAACCATGAAATCCCCGCCGCCGAACTTCGACTTACGCGAGGCAGGAATTGTGGATAACTTTTTGGAGCCAGTTTGGCGGGGTATTTTTGGGCGATTTTTGGGAACCCACCGGCCCTGGCGCTAGCGCCGGGGGGGATTTTTCTCCCAAACACCCCCGAATGTTAAGATGGGCTAGCGCGGATTTAGTGCCTTTTTCGACTTTTTGCGCGTTTTTGGTGCGGTTTTTACCGGTTTTTGTGCCCAATTTCGCACTCTTTCCATCCATGTCATGTGCATACCTTTATGTTAGTAACTTTTTTCCCGCGTCTTTGGCGTGGGATTTGCATGGAGGGGTAACGGAGTGACGAAGTAACGTAGTAACGCAGTAACGGCGGACCCGCCGTGGTCCCGGCCCAAACGGGGCAGGCGCGCCGGGACTATGCCGTGGCAGGCAGGGGGGAAAAGCAGGATCGGGGGGCCGGAAATGCCTGTCCCCGGAAATCGGAAAAACGAAATCAGTATTGGGTTCCCCGAATTCATCTCTTGAGTCAAGCCAATTAAGTTCTATGTCACCGGAACTCCCCCGGAACCGCGCAGCCCGCTTGGCCGCGCACGTCGTTAGGACAGAGTGTTATTCCACTCCGCTACCCGTTTATTGGTCGGCTGCCGGCTTATTGCCCTGCTTCGCCAACGTGCGCCGTATGGATTGCGCTATGCCCTTGCGTGACGACCAAGGCAACTCTCTTGGAAGAACATCGGCGTACGAGAGCGCCTGGTGCAGGTTCCCTATTTGTACGTAATAAAGTGTGAGGTACACCAAGGCCTCCTCACCGAGGCGAGTTTGCCGGGTCGCCGGACGCCCCACCAGTTCCTCGGCAAGCAGTCTGTATGCCTCTCGTTCCGCCCTTTCTCGTTCGGGGATATCCTCCCTGGGCCGGTCCTCACCCATCCGCTCCTTCAGATAGTGCTTCATCCTCATCCACACCAGATACCTGTGGTAGGG
>JAPLMM010000169.1 GCA_026387035.1 Planctomycetota bacterium | reverse complement strand
AAATGCGGCCACACCCGCCCCCCCTGCGGCGACGTTTTCGCTAGACAGCCTCCCCGCCACGGTTCTATCATGCCGGCGGGACGTTTGGCGCCCTGGGGAATCACCCTGATGCCCATTCCTCTTGCGAGCCTGCTGGTCTCTGCCGCGCCGGCCGCTGGTGCGGCGGGAGGGACGGCGGCAGGCCTTCTACTTTGGTTTCTGGCGAAATCCCAGGTCCACGGTCGGCTGGCGCTTCTGCTGCGGTTCCTGGCCGCCATCGCCGGCGCCTGGACCGCCGTGTGTCTCGCCTACTGGTTCCAGGCGGGCCAACTCACGTTTGGCCGCTATCTGGCGGCAAGCACGCTGGCGACGGCGGTGCTGGCCGGCGCCGGCGTCGTGCTTTACGCCGCAGCCCTCATCACGTTCGAGCCGGGCGAACGTCAGTGGCGCCGCTCGAGCGCCTTGCTGGCCGCCGCCACGCTGATGGGGGCGGCGTTTCTGCGGGCGGCCTACGAGCCGGTGGCGATCCTTCCGATTCAGATGTCGCTGGCGGCGATCGTCATTACCACGGTCTGGCGGTTCCGCGCCGAGTTGCTCGTGTACCTGGCCATCCTGGGCGTGGCCGTCGCCGCCGTTCTCGGCGCCAGGCAGTACTTCGCCTCGCGAACGGAAATCGACATGGTCGTCTGGACCACCTCGGCCGCCTCGGGCGTCTCCCTGGCGATGGTCCTGGCGGCCGCGATTCTCGGTTTCAAACGCCGCCAGGAATTCAACGTGAAATGGTACCGGCAGGGCCTGCTGATCGTTCCGCTGGTCGTGTCGAGCCTGGCGGCGACGTCGGCGGGTTTCGTCGCGGTGTGGTCGGGCGCGACCTGGCACACGGTGTGGGCGCTCGGCGCGTGGTGGGCGGTTCTGCTGATTTCCTCCGTGGGCCTGAATCAGCCGGACCTGTTCGGTTTTTCATCGGTCGGAGCAGGCCTGGCGGCGATCGGCACATTTGCGGTTCTCGGCGGCGACCGGACCTCCGGATACTGGGGCCGGTATCCCTCGGTCCTGTGCGCCATGGCGTTCGGAGCCGCCGTTCTGTCCGGGCTGCTGGCCCTGAACCGCAACCGCCCCGGCCCGGCGCGGTTCGCCCGCGCGCTCTATTTTGCCGCTCTGGCGATCGTCGCGGCCGGCGTCTTGATCGAGCCGCTCGAAACCCAACCGCAATACATCGGCGCCGCCCTGCTGATTGCCAGCGCGGTTCTGGCGCTCGCGCACGCCCACCGGGCTCCCGCCTGGGTGAACTACCTTGTCGCAGGCCTGGCGACGGCGGGCGTGGCGGCCCTCGGGAATCCCGGCGCGCCGGGACCCGAGGCGGAGCGGCACCAGCGGTTCATCCAGATAGCGGCGGCGATGGCGGTCGGCTGGCTCGTCGTGGCTCTCGTGTTGCGCGAAAGCCTCCGCCACCTCACTTCCGACCGTACCGCTCGCCGCCAGAGCGAACCGTTCACCGTCTTCGGTATGGCGACTACCCTCGTCCTGGCCGGATACCTTAGCGTCCAGCAGGTCCGCGCCTACGCGGAGCGCCTCATCGACGGCGCGAGCCCGACCGCCATCGTGCTGGGGCCCCTGTGGGGACTCATCGGTTGGCTGGCGGTTCTGTTGGCGTTCCTGCTCTCGATGTGGCTCGTCCGCCACACGGCACGGACATTCCTCTTCTACTGCTTCGGCATCCTGGCCACCGCCTACCTCGGTCTCTTCAGCCACACGCAGGATCTGTACGCCTACTTGATCTACGCGGTGGGAGGCTACGGCGCGGCGCACCTGATCGTGTACCTGTACGAGGCGAAGTTCATGGCCCTCCTCGCGCGCGTGTCGCACCTCTATCGCGAGGAGCGGCGCGCCTCCACCACCATTTTCACGCTGGCCGTGTTCTCCTGCTTTATCGGCGCCATCCTGACCAACTTCCGCCTCCATCTGACGGCCTCGCTCATCATGCTCATGATCATGGCCGCCGTCTTCCTGGCGTGGTCGTTCGTGTGGCTTCGCGGAGAGATGTTGTACCCGGCGGTCGTCATGGTGACGCTCGCGATCCTCGCCGTCTGGCACAACAAAGTCCATCCGACGGCATGGGACCCGCACCGCATCAACATGAACGCGGCCGTGGTGACGTTCAGCGCGCTCGCCTGGCTGGGGGTGGGCAATCGGCTGCGGGCGATCCGGGGGGAGATTTTTCAATTGGCCGGGCCCGCGCGCGCCTGTTCGGTCATTCTGGCCCTTCTCGGCACAGGATTCGCGGCCGCGCTGGCGCTCTCACCGACGTTTGCCAGCGACGTCTGGCGCCAGCCGCGCGAGGTGGGCGACTGGGCGCTCGGCCTGACGACGCTGGCGGCGCTGGTCGTCTATTTCACCTGGGCCCGCTTCGAATTCGGGCGACGCTTCTTCGACGTGATGGGCGGCATCGCCATCGCCCTCCTCAGCCTCTACGTCGGCATCTATTGGGGCATCCGGATCTGAGGCCTGGCACCCGGGCGGGTATCTTCAAGGTGCCCAGTTACTTCCGACCCAACGTCCACAGGGCGTCCAGCAGGGTCCCGACCATAAACCCAAACGTTCCCCCCGCAAAATCCCCTAAGTCTCTTTTCGGAAAGAACTTACGCCTCTTCCGAGCCGTGGTGCAAGAGTCTTCTTATGGTTTCTTCTTAACGCTTTAAGATAAATGCGATTTTTTTCTTGACTTTCCGCAAATCCGTGTTATACTTTGGCAAGCGAGAGTCGAAAAGTCTTCGGACGCAACAACAATAGGGAGAAGCAGACATGAGATCAGATACGACAAGGAACGGACGCTTGCAAGGAACTGTTATGCGTGCCTCGGTTTTGGTGACGATCCTCGGGATGTTGGCATTTCCGGTGACGGTTTGCGCAGACTTGGAATCCCGGATTCTGATCGACAATTTACAGTCCGGTCCGGATTGGACGTTAACCGCATCCGGGTCCAAGACGGACCTTGACACCGGCCCGCTGCCGTACGACATCCTGGGCGGGCAGAGGTATTCTACTCTGACCGTGGCGGACGGCTCCCCTACGCTCCAGCACCCGTGTCATCTGATAGATTACCAGGCCCACGGCGGGCACGCTACGTGGAGCCTGGAGTATTCCGGCACCGGCGGACAACTCAACGCCGACTTGCTGGAGGAGTCCAGGGAGGTGTTTGTGGTCATTGTCAACCACAAGAACATCCCCGACGCCGTCCCCATGACAGTCACCGTCACCAGCGGAAAGGGCACGTCGGATGAGGCGACCGACTCCGTGACAGTTGACGTCGTCGGCACCGTCCTGGGGACCCTGCTCGGGTGTGGTCATTTTGGCGGCGGAGATGGAATGGAGGTGCGGGTTCTGTACGAGGACTTTACCGGTATTGACTTCACGGACGTGGACTTCGTGAAATTCACGTTTGACTGCACCGGGTCTACGCCGGATATGGTGCTCGACACAGGCATTTACAACTGCCCCGAGCCCGCCACGCTGTCGCTGTTGGCCCTCGGCGGCATGGGTGCGCTCCTGCGCCGGCGGAAGAGCAAGGCCTAGCCAAGCGACTCTGACCGCCTCAACGGGCCGGAGGTTTCCGCCTCCGGCCCGTTTTCTTTGGGGGTTCATGACCCCCCTCGCCCTTGATGGGAGAGGGGGCAGGGGTGAGGGTGAAAAACCTTCCATGCCCCCTCACCCTAGCCCTCTCCCACCAGGGGAGAGGGAATTGAAACAGCCTCTTAGCCCTCGGCATCAGGAAACCCCGAATGTTGAACTCCGCCCGCCGGCGCCCTATGCTTAGTGCTACTTTGTCAACTTCGCGCCCCCGAGAGAGGGGATAGCGCGGCGGGCATTCTTGCCCGCCGCGCGGTGGCCAAGAATGGCCACCGCGCCTCCGCTTACCTGTCGAGGGGCGGAGTTGACAAAGTAGCGTTAGGTGGGCGGCCGGCCCCGGAGAAAGCCCGATGGACCGCGAGGCGCTGGTTGAGAAGGTCCGAACGTTCCCCAAGGCGCCAGGGGTGTATCTAATGAAGGACGACCGGGGGCGGGTCATCTACGTCGGCAAAGCCGCCGACCTGAGGAGCCGGGTCCTCCAATACTTCCAACCGTCGGCGGACCTCGGCGCCAAGAAGGAGCAGATGGTCGCCGAGGTGGCCGACATCGAGGTCCTTGCGGCCGAGAGCGAGATTGACGCGCTCCTCGAGGAAGCACGGCTCATCAAGGACATCCACCCGCGCTACAACACCCGCCTGACGGACGACAAGACGTTTCCGTACCTGGAGATTACGGTGCGCGAGGATTTTCCGGGCGTGACCTTCACGCGTGCGCCCCAGCCGAAAGGGACCAAACTCTACGGGCCGTTCACGAGCGCGGCGGGCCTGCGGGCCGCCATCGGCGAACTCCAGAAGATTTTCCGTTTCCGGACGTGCCGCCTGGACATTCGGGCGGATGATCCGCGCCTGCGGTTCAACCGCCCGTGCATTCTGTATTCCATCAAGCGGTGCACGGCCCCGTGCGCGGGCCACATCGACCGGGACGCGTACCGGCGGGGCATCCAGCACCTGAGGCGATTCCTCGAGGGCAAGCGGACCCAGGTGGTGCGCAGCCTCGCGCGCGAGATGAAGGACCTGGCCAAGCGCCTGCGGTTCGAGGAGGCGGCCGCCGTCCGCGATCAACTCCGCGCCATCGAGGCGCTGGCCGAACGCGGACGGGTCGAGGAGCACCTCCAGCCGGAGGTCTTCGCGCCGACGTTCGACCCGGCGGAAGGCATGGCGGAACTCGGGCGCCTCCTCGGGTCCGCCGCCCCGCTCCGCAGCATCGAGGGCGTGGACATCGCCAACCTGGGCGAGCGCGAAGCCGTCGGCGCCATCGTCCCGTTCATCGACGGCCGGCCGTTCAAGGCGGGCTACCGGCGATTCCGCATCAAGACGGTCGCGGGCCAGGACGATTTCGCGATGATCGGCGAGGTGGTGTTCCGGCGCTTCAGCCGCCTCGTGGAGGAACTGTCGGTCCTTCCGGACGTCGTGCTCGTGGACGGGGGGCCGGGGCAGTTGCACGCCGCCGACGATGCCATTCGCCGAACGGGCGCGAAGCGGCCCCTGCTGGTATCCCTGGCCAAGCGCGAGGAGGAGGTGTTCGTCCTCGAGAAGGCCGAACGCCAGCCGCTGCGCCTCCCCCGAACCAACCCCGCGCTCAAGATCCTCCAGGCGGTGCGCGACGAGGCCCACCGGTTCGCCCAGCACTATCACCATCTGCTGCGGCGCCAAGCGCTCTTCGGCAAGCAAGGGGCACGCGCGCTTCGGGGCCGAAAACGCAAGCGGCCCGGGCATGGGGCGAGGTCGAAACGGCCGACGAAGCGACGGAAAACCGACTAAGAAACTGTTTTCATAACCCCCCTCTCCCCCCGGCGGGACGTTCCGCTTGATGGGAGAGGGGAGGGGTAAGGGTGGAGAAACAACGAATGATGAACAAGGAACACCGAACCGCAGAAGGGCGAAGGAACGACCGCACGGCCGACGACGGCCGGTCGTTTGGCCTTTCCCTTCGGCGTTTTGCGGTTCCTTGTTCGCTATTCATTATTCGTCGTTTCCTTCCCCCTCACCCTATCCCTCTCCCACCAGGGGAGAGGGATTTGAAACATCCTCCGCGGAATTTCCCGTGGACGCCCGCCGGGAGTTTAATTTCGCTGAAACTTTCCATTGCCGGATGGCATTAAGCGGTTACAAAAAGCCTTGAAAGGAGCGGTTATGCAGAGATTCTTCGGTTTCCTGGTTTTCGTGTTATTCGGTTGCGGCCTGGCCTGCGGCGCCGAGCCGGCCGCGGACGCTTCCAAGGCGGCCCCCCCTCCGCCCTCGCGCGAGGAGCGCATGCAATGGTGGCGCGAGGCGCGGTTCGGCATGTTCATCCACTGGGGGCCGGTGAGCCTGAAGGGGACCGAGATCAGTTGGTCTCGCGCCAATTCGAATCCCAAGTGTCCCAACAAGGGACCGATTCCCGTCGAGGTGTACGACAACCTCTACAAGGAGTTCAACCCCGTCAAGTTCAGCGGCGACGAATGGGTCGCCATCGCCAGGGCCGCCGGCATGAAATACATGGTCCTGACGGCCAAGCACTGCGACGGTTTCCTGCTGTGGCCCTCCAAGGTCTCGGACTACAACATCTCCCAGACGCCGTTCAAGCGCGACGTCTGCGGCGAACTGGCGGCGGCGGCGCACGAGGCCGACATGAAGATCGGCTGGTACTTCTCGCCCATGGACTGGCGCGACCCCGACTGCCGGACGGCGCATAACGCCGAGTTCGTCAAACGGATGCAGGGCGAACTGACGGAACTGTTGAGCAATTACGGCAAGATCGACATCCTCTGGTTCGATTGTGACGGCCAGCCTGTGCCCTGGGATCAGGCGAACACCTATCCGCTGGTGCAGCGGCTTCAACCAAACCTCGTGATCAACAACCGCCTGGATACGACACGCGATTTCCACCAGGGGCTGCCGGAAAGCATCGGGCCGAACGCCGATTACTATACGCCCGAACAGCGCATCGGCGGCTTCGACAATCAGCGGCCGTGGGAAACCTGCATGACCCTGGGGACCCAGTGGGCGTGGAAGCCCAACGACACCATCAAGTCCCTCAAAAAGTGCATCGACATCCTGGTGCGGTGCGCGGGCGGCGACGGGAACCTGCTGCTGAACGTCGGCCCGATGCCGACCGGCGAGATCGAGCCGCGCCAGGTCGTACGCCTCAAAGAAATGGGCGACTGGCTGCGCCAGTACGGCGAAAGCATCTACAGCACGCGCGGCGGTCCGTGGCGACCGGGACCCTGGGGCGCCGCCACTTGCCAAGGCAACACCGTTTACGTTCACATTCTCCAGTGGCCGGTCGCCACGGGCGATTCGACTGGGCGAGGCGATAAGATCGCCCTGCCGGCCCTCACGAAGAAGATCGTTTCGAGCAAGGTCCTGACGGGCGGCACGGCCTCAGTCAAACAGACGGACGTCGGCGTCGAGATTTCCGTCCCGCCGGCCGAGCGGCAGGAGATCGATACCCTCGTGGCCCTGGAACTCGACGGCCCGGCGTTCGACGCCGGCATATTCAGTGGAAGGTTGCGCCCGATGGCGGCAAGCAGGCCTGGGCCATCAGGAAACCGAGGACATCCACCCCGCGCACCCTGGTCGCCCCGCTGGATGATTTCAAACCTGCAGCGAATCGGCATCGGCCTGTTGTGTTTGCTCCCCGCGATCGCAAGGGGGCAGGGTGTCCAACTGACAACGCCGGACGAAGTCATCCACGGGCCAGCCGCCGGTGAGGACAACGCGGCGTGGCTGCGCGCCATGCAGGAGTGGCGGCAGAAGCGCCGGGAAGAGATCCGCTATGACGATTCCCAGTACGGCCGGCCCGAACTGGCCTGGGCTCAACGCAGTTTCATCCAGCCCCAGGTTATGGTCGAAGAGCGGCATCTTTACGACCCCGTGGCCGGTAAGTACACGGTAGATCGCTATCTGGACGACCTGGAAACCCGCTACGGCGGCATCGATTCGGTGCTCCTCTGGCCTGTCTATCCGAACATTGGCATCGACAACCGCAATCAGCATGACCTGTTGCACGACATGCCCGGCGGCCTGTCGGGTCTGCGGCAAATGGTCGCCGATTTCCACCGCCGGGACGTTCGCGTGCTCTTCCCGGTCATGCCCTGGGACGTGGGAACACGGCCGGAGGGCGTGCCGTTGTGCATCGCGGCCGCGCGCGACATGCAGGCCATCGGCGCCGACGGAATCAACGGCGATACGATGCGCGGCATGGGCCGCGAGTTCCGCAAGGCCTCCGACGATTGCGGTCATCCGCTGGTCCTCGAACCCGAATGCCAACTAAGCGATGACGGCATGGTCGCCTGGAACAACATGAGTTGGGGCTATTGGAAGTACCAGCCTATCCCGGTGGTGAGCAAGTACAAATGGATCGAGCCGCGGCATATGGTCAACGTCTGCGAGCGTTGGGCCAAGGACCGTACCGACGGCCTGCAGTCGGCTTTCTTCAACGGCGTGGGCTACGAGACCTGGGAAAACGTGTGGGGCATCTGGAACGAGCCCACACCGCGGGACGCGGAGGCCATTCGACGAATCGCCATGATCGAACGGGGCGTGCCCGAGTTGCTGACCAGCGCGGAGTGGCAGCCCCACTTCCCCACGATCCAGGCCGCCGCCGGAGTCTATGCCAGTCGCTTCCCCGGGCGCGGGCAAACGCTATGGCTCCTGGTCAACCGGAGTGGCAACGATTCGACGGGCCAGCAACTTAAGGTGCCCGCAACTGCCGGTACGCATTTTTATGACTTGTGGCACGGCGTCGAGTTGCCGCCGGCCGAGGGTGCCGTGGCTACGCTCAGCCTTGAGATCGAGGGACGCGGCTATGGGGCGATCCTGGCCGTCGAGGATAACGCTTTGCCCGAAAAGGTCCGTTCGCTGTTGCCACGCATGCGCGAGCGGGCGAAGACCCGCTTGGCGGACCTGTCGGCCCAATGGAAGTGTCTGCCACAGAAAATCGTCGCTATGCCGCAGACCGCGCCGGCCAAGGAGGCCCCCGAAGGCATGGTCCTGGTCCGCGGCGGCAAGTATCGCTTCAAAGTTTCCGGCGTGATTTTAGAGGGCGAGGGCGACGGTCCGGGCGTTGACTTTCAGTACCCTTGGGAGGATTGGCCGCGGCGCCATCACGATAAGGAGATGGACATTCAAGCGTTCTACATCGACAAATACCCGGTCACCAACGCCCAGTTCAAGCGGTTTCTCGACACCTCGGGCTACAAGCCCAAGGATGAACACAACTTCCTGAGGAACTGGCAGGGCGGAGCCTATCCTCAGGGTTGGGACCGCAAACCGGTCACCTGGGTCTCGCTGGACGACGCCCGAGTTTACGCCGCCTGGGCCGGCAAGCGACTGCCGCACGAATGGGAATGGCAGTACGCGGCGCAGGGCAGCGACGGCCGGCTCTATCCTTGGGGCAAGGACCCTGACCCGACCGCGCTGCCCAAACAGGAATCCGGTCGCGAGTTACGTCCGCCGACCGACGTCGATGCATACCCCAGGGGCGCCAGCCCGTGGGGCGTGATGGACCTCGTGGGCAATGTTTGGCAGTGGACCGACGAGTATGTGGACGAGCACACTCGTGCGGCGGTTCTTCGCGGCGGCAGTTACTACCGGCCCAGCGGATCGAGGTGGTACTTTCCGCAGAATACGCGGTTGGACCAGCACGCGAAGTACCTGCTCATCGCCCCATCGAAAGACCGCTCCCCGATGCTCGGCTTCCGCTGCGTCGTGGATGTGGCGGCAGATTAGCCTCAATACCGTTCAATGGGCTGACGTAAGTCCTTGCTTTTCAACGATGCCGGCCATGGCAGCGTGACACGTTGAAGCAGAACGCAAGTCGCGTCCGACAAGTGACCGCGCGACCTTCCGGTCGCGGCTCGAACGACCTCGCGCGAGGCCAAGGCCCCGCGTTACCCTTTCGACATTGCGCCGATGCCCCAATGCCCCCTAGCGCGAGGGCTTGCCCTCGCGCACATCGCTTATCTAAAGCCGCTTAGACCAAGAGGCGTTCGCGAGACTGGCTGAACCGGAAAACCCACCACATCAGACCCATCAGCCCCGCGCCGCAGACATTGGCCGCGATGTCAAGCCACTCGAAAGAGCGGCTGCCGGCCAAAAGGAGTTGGCCGCACTCAACGGCCGCTCCCAGCAAGGCGGTGCCGACTACCGCCAGAAGGATACGAGTCTTCAGATAGTGCGTCGTCGGCTGAGGTCCCAGGGCGTAGCACAGGAGGAGGCTGATGACGGCAAACGTCCCGAAGTGCATGATTTTGTCGCTGATTTGAGGCCCGGTGGGCGAGAGCATGTTCTGTTCGGCCAGACCCAGAATGGCGGTCAGGCCGACGGCGCCGATGACAAACGGCCAGTGGGCGGGAGCAAGTTGGCGCAGTCGCTGGGGGCGCCAGTCGGCCCCGTGCGCGCCCCAGGCGACGGTCAATCCCAGGACGCCGGCCAAGGCGAGCAGGTTCGGCGCCAGCAAAGCCGTCGCGTCGGATTCGAAGTACACCAGATTGGCCGTCACCGCGCCCAGCCCCACCAGCGGGGCGAGCCAGGTCCACGGGCTTCGAGCCCGCCGCCACGCGCGGAGCCTGTCGATCGCAAACGCCGCCACACCGGCCAGAACCAGCACCAGTCCGACGACGCCGATCTCGGCTCCCAGAACCTGGAAACCGTCCGCGTCGTGATCCGCGCCGGGGACGACAGGCCGCCCGGGGGCGCCGAACGTCGCCGTCGGCGAAAGGGCGCCTGCCCCCGTTCCCAGGAAGACTCGCTGGGGCACGGAGGCCATGAGGGATGCAATGCGGTCGGCGGGGTTCGAAGCGCTCGGCCGCTCGCCCGCGAGGCACCAGCCCAGCCCGATCATCGCCGCCAGCCAGGCCGCGAGCGCTGCCGACAGCCTGGCCGCGCGGCGGCGGTCCTCGCGCCGCACGACCGACAGATAGCCGACGAGCACAAACCCGAGCGATGCCAACGCGCAGGCCAGCGCCAGCGTCCGCGGGACGTTGCACGTCCCGAGCGCCACGGCCGCAAGACTGGTGGCGGCCAACGCGATGCCGCTCCGCACGGCGGCGCGACGGCCGAGCCACCCCAGGCGGCTCTGGCGCCGGCGGACCGGTCGATGAGGCATCCATCCCAACAGGCGCAACACAAGAGCCGCACCCAACGGCAGCGCCGCCAGAAGCGCCGGCACCAGACCGTCGCCACCCACATTCGGTATCACCGAAACGGCCTGCGCAACGCCTTCAAACGAAGGGGGGGCCGACCTCAGACCGGACGTAAGCACCCAGAGGCTCAGAAGCGCCAGACCGATCATGGCCGCCGACGTGGCGCGGCGCAACGGCTTGCGACCGACCACCGCCGAACTCATCAACCAGTACAAGCCCGCCGCGCCCACCAGGAGCAGCAGGACACCGACCGTGGCCGCCGGCTCCAAACTGTAGTGCGCCACGGGCAAGAGGGGGTGGAGGCGTACCGTCCGGTCGTAGCCGGCGTTGACGAGGACCTCCCGGACCGGTCCGAGGGCCGCCGGGCTCTGGCCGACGACACCCACCTCGGGAAGGGGTATCGCCTGCCACAGAACGAACCCAAGAATCCCCCACACGAACAGGTTCGCAATCGATCGAACGTACCCGAGCAACACACCCACCAGCGAGGACACCACCCACAGGGCCAGCAGGAGACAGACGACGAGCAGAAGGTCGAAACTGCCGTAGCGATGGAGCGTGCCGAAGACGGTCGGCAGCAGAACCAGGCCGAGAAGCCAGGCGAATTCGAGGATGACGTGAATCCCTCGGGCAAGCGGCGACCGTGCGGTCCGCGTCGGCAGCGTGGGCGATTCCATCCGAGTCTCAAGCAAAGGCAAGGACGAGGCCCCGCCATCGAACGGCCCACCGCTCTCGGGCCTGCCGCTCGCTCACCGGTGGCCTTATTGTTCCGGCGGCGGCGTCGCGCTCGGTCGGGCGCTCGTGGCCGACGAACCGGATCCCGCGTAATCGTAGTAGGCCTGGTAGGCCTCGCGGAAGTAGCCTCCCTTGGTCGCCCGAACGCCGTTAAGAATCGCACCGAGCAGTTTGGCCTTCAGACTCAAGATCATGCGCGTTCCGCGCTGCGCCATGCCGCGCGTATTCTCGTTGGCCCGCAGAACCAGGATGACGCCGTCAACGATCTCGGCCAGCAAGTGGCTGTCCGCCACCACGAGGATAGGCGCTCCATCCACGATCACGCGATCGTAATTCTTTTTCTGTTCGTCCAGGAAGCGTCGCATGGCCGGGGAACCCAGGAGGTCAGCCGGGCTGGGCGGCGTGGCGCCGCCGACGAGGAGGTCGAGGTTCTCCACCGCGGTGGCCTGAATCGTTTCCGAGGCGGAGTTCATGCCCACCAGGACGTTCGACAAGCCGAGGGCGTCGGGCACGTCGAAGAGCCGCGCCAGCGCCGGCCGACGGAAGTTCGCTTCGACGAGAAGCACCTTGTTGCCGCTGCGCGCCATCGCGATGGCTATGTTCGCCGCTACCGTCGACTTGCCGTCACCCGGATTCGGACTGGTAATAAGCACGCTCTTGATCGGCTGGTCCGAGGTGAAGAGCAAATTGGTGCGCAATTGCCGGAAGGCTTCGGCCAGGAGCGACTCGGGCGATCGGTAACTGACCAGCGCCACGTTCGTATCGAGCGACAACCGATCGTCTTCGGCCAGGTCGGGAACGGATCCCAGAAGGGGCACGCCGACCTGGCGAGCCACCTCGGCGGGTGTCCGGATTCGCGTATCCATCAGTTCCAGCGCGAAACTCAGACCGACGCCGATTATGAGGCTGAAGACGATGGCCGCCGCGGAATAAAGAATCGTCCTCGGTTCCGTGGGTTCGAAGGGAATGCTCGGAAACTGGGCGATCTGGATGTTCGGCTGGGCCAGCGCGGCGGCAATGCGCATCCGATACAGCCCGTCCGAGACCGTCTGAAGCAAGTCCTGAAGGCGGCGGAACTCGTCCTCGCGCTGGCGATATTCCGCGGCGCGCTGGCTGAGCCGAATGGCCGCCGACCGGGCCTCCGCCACCTTGTCGAGCAGTTCGGCTTCCGACTCGCGGGCCCGGTTGTAGTTTTGTTGCAGCACCGCCGCCTGCTGCTGAACCAGTTCGACCAGGACGGCGTTCTGCTGGGCCTCGAGGTCATTCTGCGCCGCTTGAAACACTATCAGGTTTCGCCGGACAGCCTCGTGACGCTCGCCGAAGCGGCCTTTAAGCCCCTCCACTTCCTGGGACAAGCGGGCCACTTGCTGGTTCAGGGCGAGGACTCGAGGGTCCTGCCGCAACCCTTGCATCATCTCGGGGAAGGCGAGGAGGACGGGTTTCAGATCCTTCTTATCCTCAGCCTCCTTCTGCAATTCCTGGAACTGAAGCCAGGCACCCCGTGCGCTGGCCAACTCGAACTGGATGTCGACCAATTGGCGGGCAAGCGTCGTCAGTCGCACCATTTCCTCGCTGTTCCGCTCGTCGAGGACGACGGAGTCGGCTTGGCGGCGCAACTCGGCCAATTCGTTGGCGACGCGATCCCGATCCCGCCCCAGATCGTCTCGCTCGAGCCGCAAGTCGCCCTGCCGGACCGCATCAATGGCTTTCCGCTGGTCCCCCACGTTGGCGATATACTGCTTCGTCACCTCACGCACGATATCCCTCACCTGAGTCGCGTCCGTGCCGCTGAGGCTGACGGCAATGTTCTCCGATTCCGGAAGAGATTGGACGACGAGTTTCTCAGCCAGCCGATAGGCTGCATCAGGGCCCCGGAACATGGTTTGGTTGGGCCCGAGGTTCTCCAGAGCGGCGGCGAGGACGCGATCGCTTCGGATGGCCATCACCTGGCGCATGACGTATTGCGTGTAAAGTTGGAAGGGCACCTGCTCGGAATACACGGGGGCGATCTCGCCGCCGCGGCCGCCCTCGCCCGGCTCGACCGTAATAATGCCTGTCGCCGTGTAAAGCGGGGCCACGTAGCGCCACGTGATGATCGCGCCTGTGCCCCCGAGACCCAGAACGACGAAACAGGCCAGAATCAGCCAGAGACGCTTGCGAAAAATCCGCAGGACGTCGTGGGCGCTCATGGCGCCCATTATGGGTTGGCCCGTAGTCGGCTGCTGTGACATTTGGCTCATCTCATGGCTCCTCGCAACGAGTAGCGTCTTCGGGCGGGCCCACGGAGGCCGCCCCGACACGGCAACCCGCCAGTATTAGGCTGGCGGTCGTTTGCGCAACTGCTCGATCCGTTTCTCGGCGTCCTGTTTGTCCTTCTGTCTAAGACCCAGTTTAAGGGCCTTCGCGTACTCCTGAAGCGCCTCTTCCGGGCGTTGGCGCTGCTCATAGACCCTGCCCAGATGGTACCGGGCTTCGGGGTTGTCCTGGCGGTTGATACTCTCCAGCAAGTAGGTCGTTGCCCGTTCGTAGTCGTCCTGTAAGAACGCCACCCACCCCGCCGTGTCCAGCACCTGCGGGTTATTCGGAACGAGCTGCATACTTCGCCGGACCAGTTCGTTCGCCCGTTGATAATCCTTCCGCTCCGTCGCCAGGATCCAGGCCAGGTTGTTGGCATTGGCTGCGTGCAGGGGATCCAGGTTCCACAACCGCGTTCCCCACCTGACAGCATCGTCAACTTGGCCCAAGTAGTACAGGATCAGAGTATACAGGTGAATCGCCGAAACAAAAGGCCTGAGTTTATCCAGAGCCTCCGGCGCCAGGCTGTATTGCTGCTCGAATTTTGCCGCGACAGGATCCAAAACGCGCTTGGCGGCCTCGTAGTTTCCGGCCGCCGTTTCCATTCCCGCCAACGAGGTCCGGATGTCCAGGCTATTGGGCACTTTGGTCAGGCCTTCGAGCAACACCTGGCGCGCTTCCGCCATCCGCTGCTCGCGTTCGGGGCCCTGCGCCTCCTGGACCACCCGTCCCAGAATCATCGCCAACCGGATGTATCCCTGCTCCCAGTCCGGGCGATCCAGCAGCCCCTTCCGGAGCGATTCGACCGCCTTGTCCAGTTCACCCGTCCCCTCGTAAAGGGCCGCCAACGCCAGACGGGGCCACGTCTCGTGCGGAAACTGATCCAGCATGTGACGAACCCGCTCCAAGGCCTCCGGCTTGCGGTTGAGCGCCATCAGACTCCGGGCTTCGCCGATCAAGGCATCCGGGGACTCCGGCCGCTGCGCCCGGGCTTCTTCATACCGTTTGAGCGCCTCGTCGTAGCGTTTCTGCATCAACAGCGCATTTCCGAGGTCCACCAGCAGGGCCGGGTCCTTGGTTTGCCGGCTGATCCGCTCGAGAATCATGGAGGCCTGGCGTGGCTCATTGGTGTTCATGTACAAGTCGGCCAGCGCGCGGTGGCCGGCCACGCTGCCCGGACGGAAGTCTATCAGATGCCGCAGATCGACCGCCGCCTCCGCGAACTGACCCCGCTGCGAGTTGATCGACGAGCGCAGAAGCATCGCCTTCTCGAACGATCCGTCCGACGGGTCGATTTCGCGCAGCAGGTCCAGGGATTTCTGCGGATCCAAGGCGCGATACAGTTCGGCCAACCAGAACTTCGCCTCGCCGTAGTCCGGCGTCACGCTCAAGGCCTTCTCCATCAGCGCCTTGGCTTTCTCGACGTCCGGGCGTCGGCTGGCGATGCGGCCGGCCACAACCATCGCCTGCGAGTCCTGCGGGTCGGCCTTCAAGACCTCCTCGATGACCGCCCCCGCCTCATCCAATTTCATTTGCAGCATGTACACGTCGGCCAGACGTTTCTTGGCCAGCGCGCTGTTGTTCTTACGCTTGGCGCCCCGGATGTACACTTCGGCGGCTTCGTTCCACCGCCCCTGGTTAGCATACTGGTCGCCCAGCAGGACCAGGGGGTCCGCATACTCCGGGCCGAGTTCGGCCGCCTTCTCGTAATCCGCCTTGGCCGCATCCAGACCCGCCGCCGTCGCGAGAAACTCCCCTCGCAGAACATACGCCCCCGACTCCTTGGCATGGGCGTTGACATATTTGTCAACGAGTTCGCGGCCTTTCGGAAGCCGGTCCGACCGGGCGTAGAACTCGGCGAACCGCAGCACCACCCGCGCATCCTCCGGTGCAATCGCATAAGCCTGGCTGAAAACTCTCTCGGCCTCTTTCGAATCGCCTCGCTGCAGGTACAGGGCCGCCAACTCGACCAGGTTGCCGACATCGTTCGGCACGATACGGGCGATTTCCTCGCGGGCCTTGGCGGCGACGTCCCACAGGTTCTGGCCGGCGTTCGCGAGCGCCTGAAGTTCCAGGGCCGGCACGTACCCGGGCACAAACTTCAGCGCCTCGCCCGCCTCGATCAAGACCGCCTGGTAATTCCCCTGCCGCAGATACAGTCGACCCAAGAGGATACGGGCCGGCACCAGGTCCGGGCGAAGGACCAAAGCCCGCTGCAACTGGGCCGTCGCCTCCTCCCATCGTCGCCCGGCCGCCAAAACCTGACCCAACAGGTAATAGGCCGACGAAAATGTCCCATGCTCCTTGACGACCTGGGTGAGTTGCTCGACGGCCTCGTCCAGGCGATTCTGGCTCAGCGCCATCAAAGGATCCGCAAAGAGCAGTTCCGTCGCCTGGGGATCCGCTTCCTTCAGTCGCCTCGTCAGGTCCGCGGCCTTGTCGTACTTGTTCATTTCCAGATACTGCATGAACAACAGTTGCCAGGCCTCGCGCCAGTCCGGCGAGCCGCTTTCCGCCTCGTCCAGGACTTTCTGAAGGGTTTCGAATCCTTTGTCGGCCTGATCGGTCGTCAGGTACAAGCGACCCAGGAGGGTCATGTCCTTGACGCGCGACCCGCCCTGTTCGATCCGCGCTTTCAGTTCCTTTTCCAGTTGCTCCGGGTTCTCCGCCGCCAGCCCCACCGGGCTGTTCGGCAGGACCTTGCGAACCTCCTCCAGGATTTGCTTGGACTTCTCCGCCTGGCCCGTTTCGCGGTAGAAGGTGATGAGTTCCCGATAGGCCTGCTCTTTGTTTTCCCCCACGTTGAGCGCGCGGCGCAGCGCCGCCTCGGCCTCGATATTGCGGTTCATGCTCCGGTAGATGCGGGCCGCCAGGAAGAGCGGGCGAGGATCGTCCTTGGATTGTTCCACCGCCGTCTGGGCTTCCTTCAGCGCTGCGGTTGGCTTGACCTGCGCGAGCCGGGCTTCCGCAATCAGCAGGCGCATCCCCATGTCGTTCGGACTCGCCTGGAGAACTGCGGTGGCGTTGCGGGCCGCGTCATCGTACTCACGCAATCGCAACTGGACCTCCGCCAACGACCGGCGAGCGGCGGCATACTCCGGATGCGAGGTCACCAGGGATTCCAGTTCGCGTTTCGCGGCGCCGACTTCGCCGGCCAGCAGATAGGCCCGGCCGAGAAGCAGCAGCGTCTGCGGCGTCGGCTTCTTGCTCCGTGCCTGTTCCAGATAGGCGATCGCCTGGCGCGTCCGAAGATCCAGCAGGGCCCGCTTCCCGCGAAGGAAATCCACCTCGGCGGCGTCCGGCAGTACTTTGCCGATCTCGTCGATCAACGCCTGGGCCTTTTTCAGGTCGCGCGATTCCAGATAGATGTCGGCCTCCTCGGCCTTCAACGCGGTCGACTCCGGCACGGCCTCGAGTCCCTGCTGAACCACCGCCAGAGCCCCCGGCGAATCGCCCTCCATCCGATGCAGACCGCACAGACGCAGATAGGCCGCCTCCGCCTTCGGGTCAATCTGGATCGCCCTGGCGTAGAAATCCTTGGCGGCCTCGGGATCCGGGCGGCGGATGGCGACCTCGCCAAGCGCCATGAGCAGCATCGAATTGTCGCCAACCTGTTTCAGGCCTTCCTGAAGCACCTTGGACGCCTCGTCCGGTCGGCCGAGTTCGTTCAACCGGCCTGCCTTCAGGACGTAGGACTCCGGAACACCGGGGTTGTTCGCGATCGCCAGGTCGAGCACTTCATCCATCTTGTCCGCCTGGTCCAATTCCTTGTACGTTCCCGCCAGGAGCCGGTAGAGGTCCAGCATGTCGGGGACCTTTTCGATGCCGGTGCGGAGGCGCTCCGCCGCCGCCTCGTAGAAAGGCACCCGCTTCGAGTAGATCGGCTCGTTTTGAGCCAGCCCCAGGTCCGTCAGCGCGGCCCACAGGTAGCCCTTTCCGAAGGACGGGTTCATTTCGATGAGCCGATCAGTGTCCCTCTTAGCCTCCTGCCAAAGCCGGAAACCAATGTGCAGTTCGGCCAGATCGCGCTGGGCGTCGAAGAAGTCCGGTTTCAGCACGAGCGCGTTCTGAAAAGCCCTGCGCGCCACAGGCACCGCCGGGGGATTCTGATGCAACGCAATGCGGCCGTACAGGTACTGAGCGTCCGGATCTTTATTGGCCCCATATCGCAGGGCCGTCTTGATGCTGATCCACGCCTGGGGCCACATCTCCTTGTCGGCGTATTCCTGGGCCCGCTGAACGTACGGGCGGGGGTCCCAGCCGAAAATCGACCCCCCGGTGAACACCACGGACAGGCCGACGACGACCAGGAGAAGCACCGGAATCCCGATAAAGAAAGCCAGACGCGCCACCACGCGCTTGTTCAGCCGCCTCGCCATTGCTACTCAGCCTCCTTGTGCTCCGCCCAGATCGGGATAATACTCCTTTTCCAGGCGCGGAACAATCTCATTCAACAGCATCAGTGCCTGCCGATACACCGCACTGTCCTTCGCCATCGGGTCTTTCGTCTCGTCCGGCTTCAGCCAAACCGTCACCTGGGTTTGGGAGAGGTAACTGCCCTGCTGTCCCAGGCTTCCCGTCGTACCCAGGAACCGCGCCAACTCCCGGCTCGTCGTATATCGCCCCCCGACGTTGAAATACTGAAGCATAAGCGCCGGCGGCCGGTTGACACCCGGCTTCGGCTCAAAGTAAAGGACGTTGACCGGGATCTCCTTGCCTTTCATGCCGGAAATCACAATGTCGCGCGTGTCCTGACGTTTTTTGATGAACCCCGCCTGGGTCATGCAGACCCACGGCACGTGGGGGACGTTCGACATGGCGTTGGCGTTGTACGTGATGAACACCCCGCCGTCGCGATCCCCTTCGGGCGACCTCAACTGAAGATTCAGGTACTCGTCCGCCCCCAACTGTTCCTCGACCGCCTTATCCAGCACCCCATGCATGCCACGCCAGCCCGCCAACGTCCGGGGAAAATGCTCCACGAGCGACTTGACGAGAGGCACCGGCTTCGGCGGCGGCGGCTCCCAGACCTGAAAGAACAGCGCAATCGTCGCCAATGCACCCAGCGACGTCGCATACTGCGCCCGATGACCCAACTGCCTCACCACCCCCACATACGCCCCCGCCGACACCAGCGACACCACGAGTCCGACAACCGGCCAGGGGGCCCCCGACATCGCGCCCGGCACCGCGTACAGCACCAGGTACAGGATCGGCAAGGCGCCCGCGCCCCAGCACCACGCCCGGTGCTTCTCCGACAGGGTCCCGCCCACGAGGGCCACCATGCCCACCACCGCCGCCAAGACCGCACCGTACCCAAAGTTCAACTGCCTGCGGAGCATCGCGGCCCGGCGGCGCGCCTCGTTGGCTACGGACTTCCGGTCCGCATCGGGCGAGCCGCTGCCGGCTTTGGCCAGGGTGACGGCCTCCGACTCGGCCCGGGTCACGGCCCTGGCGTCCGAGAACGCGATGCACGTCACCAGCACGAGCGCCGCCGCCACCATGCCGCTCGCCGCCAGCGCCCAGCCCTTTCCCTTTATCGCTCCCGCTGCCTGCATGAAACACCCATTCCCCACTACGGCGAGCCCGTGGCCGCGCCGGACTGCCCTTGCGACCCTGCCGAACCCGGATTCCCCGCTTCCTCGTCGTCCGACACGAACACCAGGTCCGTGAATCTCAGTTCCGCCCACATCAAGAGGAACGCCAGACCCAGCATCGCAAAGCCGAACGACTGGTGCGTGAACGTCACCGGATCCAACATCGAATTTCTGGCGGCGTCGAGTTGGGCCGGCCTAAAGGAAAACCACGCCGCCCACGTTGCCTCGCGCACCTCCAGCGCCCGCCGGGCGAAGAACAGCCAGTCGCTCGCCAACGCCATCAGCGTCACGCGCACAAAGTTGCAGAACACCGCTATCGGAACCGACGAGGCCACAATCAGCAGCCGCTCCCACACCGGTCGCCGATAAATGAACGCCATCATCACCCCCAACGCCACAAACGCAAACAAGAGGTGCAGCCCGCTGCACGGACCTGCCACCGTCAGACCGTCCGGCATGCTCTCCAGGTACAGCACGTTGTCCGTTCGCTGCACCGTCACGCGCAAGAACCTCAGCATCATCTCCGTCGCCATGGCCGACAGACGCTGAAGCGGCAACGCCACGTCCTCGTAATACTTCTGGCTCCAGGGGATCATCAGCAAGAGGAACGCCACCGACACCCACAACGCACGGAACATCTCCCACCCCAGCAGCCACAGAAGGACCCCCGCCACCACCAGCACGAACGTTATTTCGCCGGGGTATCCGTGCATCAACGTGAACGACGCGATGCGCACCGCCACACCCAGAACGATGAGCACCAGGCCCCAGACGCACCGCTCCATGCGCTGGGGCGCCCGCTCCTGAAGTCGGTAGTGGGCGATGAGGATGGCAATGACGGGAATCAGGTATCCATGGCCCCACGCGCCGCTCTGGTGTCGCCACGTCGCCTCCCAGCGAGCCAGCGGGTGCCAGTAAGCCCAGATAACCAGCGCCGCCACCGGGAGCATGAGCAGGACGGCCCGCGGCGTCAGCACGCGATTCCAGTCCCACCTCCGAGCGGGAAAGAGCGGTTCGCCGCCCTCCGTCAAAACCATCCTGGCTACGCGTGCCTCAGCCAACCGGGTTCCTTTCCGGTATCCGGTGTGTGTGAACGCCCGGCCCGCCCACGCCAACCGATACGACCCCGGACTAGAAGGGCGTCTCAAAAGATCGGGCTGATGTCGCCGGCCCACGGGTAGAAGTCGGCAAAGTTCATGTCGTACACAGCTCCGGCGCCGTACGTCGCCCGGAAGGCGTTTCGGATAACGGCGTTGTGGATGGCCCCCCAGTCCGTCCCGACGCGGATGATGTCCTCCGGCTTGACGTAGAAGTCCGGCACCTCGCCGCGGGCAACTTTCGAGAGGTCCACATAAATGATTTCTT
Source organism: Planctomycetota bacterium (assembly GCA_026387035.1). Lineage (NCBI taxonomy): Bacteria > Pseudomonadati > Planctomycetota > Planctomycetota bacterium. Next base: position 2,562 of record JAPLMM010000169.1, on the reverse strand, counting down.
CTTCCTCCTCCGTCACGCGGCGCACCACTTCCGTCCGCCACGGGACGGCGATGGCCGTCAGACCCCCCGCCGCCGCGATCGCCTGCAGCAGCGTGATCTTGCGGCCCGTCAGGCTGTACACGCCCGGACGCGACACGTAGCCCGTCATGTAAAAATCGCCGATCGGCGGCGAAGGAATCGTGATGATGTCTCCGTCGCGCAGCACCAGGTTCTGCGTCGGGTCGCCCCCTTGCAGCGCCTGAACGTCGAAGCGGATGATGCGCTTGAGTTGCCCGGAACCCTGGACCACGCCCAGGCGGCGAAGTTTCGCCTCCAATCGCTCGGCCGCCAGGGCCGACGGCGCCGCACGCTCCGCCGCTGGCGCTTTCTCCTCGGCCTTAGCCTTAGCCACGGCCGTCGGTTCCACCCCCGCCGGGGCTTCCGGAACCACGGGCGCCGCCTGCTCCGTCTTGATCTCCACCCACTTCCCGTCCGACCACACCCAGTGACCAAGTTTCTTCTCATCTGCTGCCAGGGCCTCGTCGCCTCTCGGGACGGCGGCAGGTTCGGGCGCTGCCTTTTCTACCGCCGGCGCGGGCGGCGCGGGCGCGGCGTTCTTCGCCTCCGCCTCTTCGATCCGTTTCACTTCCGGCATCTCGCCCTCGGCCATCTTCTGGAGGACCGCGCGGGCCTCCCCGACCTCCGGTGCCGCAGGCGCCGCCTCGGCGGCGGGTTCGGCCCCGGTCTTAGGCGCAGCCTTTGGAGCGGCAGGCGCAGCCTCCGGAGCAGCAGGCGCAGCCTCCGGAGCGGCAGGCGCAGCCTCCGGAGCGGCAGGCGCAGCCTTTGGAGCGGCAGGCGCAGCCTCCGGAGCGGCAGGCGCAGCCTCCGGAGCAGCAGGCGCAGCCTCCGGAGCAGCAGGCGCAGCCTTTGGAGTAGCCGGTGCGGGCGGCGCGGCAGGCGCACCCGCTTTCTCAGCCGCCGGTACCGCCCGCCGCGGCGGGGCGCCGACCTCAGCGGCCTCTTCCTCGGGCGGCGTGCCCGCCTGAAGCATCAGAATGTCCGCTTCCTCCGGCGTGTACTGGCGGATGACGAACCCGTAGTTCTCCACCAACTCGAGCACGCCCCCCGCCTGGGCCAGCAGTTCCAACAGCGTCATGTCCTGCCCCACCAGCGGATACCGGCCTGGACGCGGCACGCCGTTCAACAGCGAAATCTCCAGGTTCCGGTACTCCTGGACGAAGACCGTCACCTGCGGATCGACCAGGAAGTCCGGATCCAGCATGTCCGCCAATTTCTCTTCCAGCCCGCGCGCCGTCAGCCCACTGCATTGGATCGTCCCGAGGTAGGGAAGCGTGATCTTGCCGGTCTGGCTGATCCGCTGCCGCGTCGTGTATGGCTGGCCGGGCGCAAGCAATTCAAACACGGTCACGTCAACCAAGTCCTCCGCGCCCAGAATGTAGTCCGCCTGAGGCTGTTTCAGGTCTTCCGGCATAGGTCCGGGAAACTCCTCTTCCGGCTCAACGTCACGCTGGACCCAGTAGTTCTCGGACTTGACGATCGGGTTCCGCACCCGCAAGGGATTGTTCACAACGGTCGGCCACCAGTTGTAGCGGCCGATTTCGTTCTGCGCGCAGCCCGTGCTGAGGAGAACCGCCCCCGCAAGGATCCAGACCGTCCCGACCAGTCCGGTGGCTCTGATGCCCCGACTTACCCCCCGGCGGGGATCCTGTTGTCGTCCGCTCACCTCTGGGCTCCTTTGTCTTATGATCCGGCCCTGGCGGTACCCGCCCCAAGGGCCGAAAGGTCGACCGGGTTCTTTCCCCGCATGCCCCATGAAAACATTCTACCGCCCCCCATGCGGCTGTCAAGAACAAGAATATGTGGGGGATCAATGCTTCGGCAGGCATCCCCGTTCCCGCCCGGACCTCTCGTGCATCCCGGCGTGCCTCGCCCTCTCGCTGCACCCTCTATTCTTCGTGGAATCGGCGTTTCCGCAAGCCCATCTTGAACCCAAAAAACGCGGCCGGCGCGGCCTTGTAAGGAACTTCCGCCACCCCATCAGGCGCGCAGGATCACGTTCCCGCCAAGACCGAAATCCACGACATTGTATGCCTCCCGGTACGCATTCACCGGGCCCGTGAACCGCCCGTACCATCCCTTCGTCCCCACGAAGGACGTCGGCTGAACGTCGTGCAGTTCACCCCGCGCATGATGGTGCGGACCCAGGGCGTTCCGGAGGCTCGTCGTCAGTGTGATGGCCACGTGATTCCGCCCCCGGACCAGCAGCCCGTCGACGGGAACGACGTGCGGCGGTTTCCAGACGGTGCCCGCCTCCTGGCCATTGACGGCCACCGTGGCCGTGATCGCCTGGAACGCCGGCAGTTCCAGGACCGCCTGAGGGGACGGGTTCCGAGTGATCTGGATCTCCCGCTCGAGCGTCATCCGGCCCGCGTAGAAGGGGTAGCCGGCTCGAACCAGGTCGGCGCCCGCCACCGACGCGGGCTCGTCCACCAGTTTCGGCCGGCCTCGGAGCCAGCGGCTCCCGTTCGGACCCCGGGCGCTTCCCCCCGTGAAACGCACGCC
>JAPLMM010000168.1 GCA_026387035.1 Planctomycetota bacterium | reverse complement strand
GATGGCGCCGGGCAGCCTGCGGCAGCTCACCTTCGACGATGCCCAACAGGCGGAGGCGCTTAGGCTATACGGGGCGAGAGGCGGTGCTACGCAACACGGCCTTGACGATATGGACCCGTGTTATCTGCCGAACGGCAAAATCATGTTCACTTCTACCCGCTCGATGCGGAACGTCTTCTGTAATCCTTCCGTCGTCACCACCCTGTACCTCATGGACGCCGACGGCAAGAATATGCGCTGTCTCTCGGGGAGCCCGCTCAACGAAATCGACCCTTGCGTGCTGGACGACGGCCGGGTCGTGTACACGCGCTGGGAGTACGTGGACAAGGGGCTGGGCAACGGACAGAGCCTCTGGGCGATGCGTCCGGACGGCAGCGGCGTGGAGCACCTGTATAAGAACAGCATCGTCCGACCGGCCCAGTTGCTGAACGCCTGCAGTATTCCCGGCAGCCGGCGGCTCGTGACGGTCGGGGCGCCGCACTGTGGCGGCCGGTTGGGGGGCCCCGTCATCCTGGTCGACTATCGCGTCACACGACTTGGTCCCGAAGCCATGACCTGCATCACCCCCGAGATCGGCTATCCGTGCATGAACCAGGCCAAATACGATATGGGTTTTTTCCGGGAGCCTTACCCGTTTTCTGAAAACTTCTTTCTCGTTTCTCACAGTCCCGCCCCACAAGGAACGGGCTACGGGATCTACGTACTGGACGGGTGGGGCAACCGGGCGGAACTGTATCGGGACCCGGAGATATCCAGTTTCCAGCCGATCCCGCTTCGACCGCGCAACAAGCCCATCGAGATTGCCTCGCTCGAGACCATCGACACGAGACAGGAAAAGACGGGGACGGTGTTTGTGCAGGACGTGTATCAGGGGATGACGGGCATCGAGCGCGGAAGGGTCAAGTACTTGCGGGTGATGGGGGTCCTTCCCTCGCCCTGGAGTGAGGAAGGCGTTTTTCGAGTCAGCATGGCAGGAGAGGTCCATCGCAAGAAGGTCTATGGCATTGCCAAGATCCACGAAGACGGATCGGCCTTTTTTACCGTGCCGGCCGGAGAAAACCTCCTCTTCCAGGCACTGGATGAGAATTACATGCAATTGCAGCATATGCCTACTTTCATCAACCTGATGCCGGGCGAGAGACGCTCCTGCATCGGGTGCCACGAACCGCGCGGGATGGCGCCGAGCATGGCCCACGGCCAGCCGCAGGCCCTGAAGCATCCCCCTCAGGCGCTTGCGCCGCAGCCGGGCGAAACCGGACCTTTCATGGTCCATTACGCCGACTACATTCAGCCGGTCCTAAACAAGCATTGCGTCGGTTGTCACAGCGGGGCGAATCCCAAGGGCCGGCTCGACCTTACCGGCGAGACGACAAGCGAGTGGAACTGCTCCTACGAGAATCTTGTCGGCAAGGCCCTGGTCAGTATCAGGGACTGTCGCTACGGCAGGTCCGGTTTCCGGCCCGAGCCGCCGCTGAGTTTCGGATCGCACCTCAGCAAGCTGGCCGATCAGATTCGCCATGACCCCTGCAAGGCGAATCTCACCCGCGAGGAGTTCATCAAGATCGTCACCTGGATCGACGCCAATTCTCCATACCTCGGCAAATACGGCGTTCAGGGGGGCAGCAAGAACTAAGACAAGCCGGACTTCCGGCCGCTGCCGCTGGCCGGGAAGTAGAACAGCCGGTTACACGTGTTGTATGGAGGCTCCTTTACTCCTTCTTTGCTCCCACCTCCGGCGCCAGCACCACGCGAAAACCGAGGATCTCATAGCCTCGGACGTCGGGCCGGAACGGGTAGCGACTCGCCGAGCGGATGAAAAGATAAACCACCGAGTCGGACAAAAAGGGGGGACAAAAAGGGGACATTCTACTTTTTCGCCTCCTTGCGAGGTCGGCCACGGGGGTGAAGCGTGACCGGCGGGGCAGGCGGGCCCTCCTCCGCCCCCGGCGCGCCGGGGCTTCCGCCTTCGCCGAGGCTACGGCGGACAAGATGGCGGACAGGGCTACCGCTCGCCACGTCGAGTCGCCTGTGGCGACCGGCCGATGAATAAAAGGGCCGACGGGGCTTGATGGGAAGGCCGGAATGTGCTATACTTAAACCGGAAAGGACTTCGTGGGGGCGACTGGTATCGACGGGGCCTTAGAGGGTCTGAGGTTGCGCGAAGAGGTTGTCGGCCACCTCTTTAAACTGCCGGCAAAACGCAAAATGCCACAACTGGCATGCAAATGGCTGCCTAAATAGGGCAGTCACGTCCCTGCGGGCTTGTCCGTGGGCCTGCAACGGACGTCACCACACGGGCTGGCCGACTAGTCCGCCGGGTGCGACGTCGGCGAGAAACAGTCCCGGATGGGTTGCGGTGGATCCTGTCGGGCGGAGCCGCGGCGACCGACAATCAATAGACCGACTACTCGCGTAGACGTCTCAGGTCACGGGCATCCGGACGTGGGTTCGATTCCCACCGCCTCCAGTCTTCGTTCGCCGCGGCCCTGGGCCGCGACGAACTTCGTCTTGGCAAGCCGGTTTGTCCGGGTTGCCAGGACGAACCCGTAGGGGAAGACTGCCACGTCGTAGCCGCAGGCGAAGACGGGCATAAATCGCAGTATCGCTGTCCGTGGGGGACGCCATGAAAGCTCGTTTCTGGTATGTCTATATGCTCCAAAGCGAGGGATGCCCGGACCGTTGGTACGTAGGGATGACAGAAGACCTTCACAAGCGAATCGAGGTCCACAACGCCGGCGGAGTGCCCCATACTTCCAAGTTCCGCCCTTGGCGGATCGAGACGGCTGTTGCGTTCCGGGATAAAGCGAAAGCCGTCGCCCTCGAAAAGTATCTCAAGAGCCAGTCTGGCCGGGCCTTTGCCAAGAAGCGTTTCTGAGACCGTTGCCACAGACTGGTCACGCCTTCGCTAAACGCCATTTCTGGTAGAGACAGTTTCAACCTCAGGCGCCCCCTTGCACCGGCAGGCCGTGCCGCTAGAATGCCCTGATGGATCAGGCTTTCATTCGCAACTTCAGCATCATCGCGCACATCGACCACGGCAAGAGCACGCTGGCCGACCGGCTCCTCGTGCGAACCGGGGCCATCGATCCGCGCGAGATTCGCGAGCAGATGCTCGACGCCATGGACCTGGAGCGTGAGCGAGGCATCACGATCAAAGCCTCCGCGGTGACGCTCGATTACGAGCACGCCGGCCAGCGGTACATGCTTAACCTCATCGACACGCCGGGCCACGTGGACTTCCACTACGAGGTCAGCCGCGCGCTGACGGCCTGCGAAGGGGCGCTCCTGGTGGTCGATGCGAGCCAGGGCGTGGAGGCCCAGACGGTGGCCAACGCCCATCTCGCCCAGAGGCTGGGCCTGAGGCTGGTGCCCGTCGTCAACAAGGTGGACCTGGCTGCCGCGCGGCCGGAGGACACGGCCATGGAGGTCGAGCGCCTTCTGGGAACGCGGGCGGAGGATTGTCTCTTCACGTCGGCCAGGACGGGCCAAGGCATCGAGGAGATGCTGAAGGCGATCATCGAGCAACTTCCGTCCCCCGCGGGGGAGCCGGACGCGCCCCTGCGGGCGCTTATTTTCGACTCGGCGTACGACAGTCACCGCGGCGTGATCGTTTACGTGCGGGTTGTGGACGGGCGCCTTTGCCGAGGCGAGAAGATCCGGATGATGGGCGCGGGCGAGGTGTACCAGGTGGCGGAAGTCGGGAAGTTTCGGCCGCGGCCCACGGCGGTGGAATCGCTGGCGGCGGGGGAGGTCGGCTACGTGATCGCCAACATTCGCACGGTGGCGAGCGTCCACGTCGGCGACACGATCACCCTGGCCGCCCAGCCGGCCGAGAAGGCCCTCGCGGGCTACCGCGCGCCGCAGCAGATGGTCTTCTCGGACTTTTACCCGGGCCCTTCGACCGAGTTCCGCGAGATGCGCGGGGCGTTCGAACGGCTCCAATTGAACGACGCCGCCCTGACGTTCCACCCCATCAACTCCGAGGCCCTCGGTTTCGGTTTCCGCTGCGGTTTTCTGGGCCTGCTTCACATGGACATTGTGCAGGAGCGTCTGGAGCGTGAGTACGACGTCGAGGTCGTCCAGACCGCCCCCACTGTGCCGTACCAAGTGCTCCTCGTGAGCGGCAAGTTGCAGGAGGTGGACTCCGTCGGCGACCTGCCGGACCCGGGCCTTATTGCCGAAATCCGCGAGCCGATCGCACGGGTCGACCTCATCGTGCCGGCCGACGCCATCGGCACGATCATGGCCTTGGCGGAGGACCGCCGCGGGACGTACCGCCGGACGGAGTACCTCTCGGCCGACCGGGCGATCCTGACCTACGACTTGCCGCTCGCCGAGATCCTGTACGACTTCTACGACAAACTCAAGAGCGCGACGCGCGGCTACGGGACGATGGACTACGAGGTATCGGGGTTCGTGGCGAACGACCTCGTAAAACTCAACATCTTGCTCAACGGCCAGGCGGTGGAGGCCCTGTCGCGGATCGTCCACCGGTCGAAGGCGGAGACCCGCGGGCGGGCGATCCTAAAACGCCTCCGGAAGGAGATCTCGCGGCACCAGTTCGAGATTGCCCTGCAGGCGGCCATCGGGTCGCGTATCATCGCCCGTGAGACGATCAAGGCCTTCCGCAAGGACGTGATAGCCAGGTTGTCCGGCGG
>JAPLMM010000167.1 GCA_026387035.1 Planctomycetota bacterium | reverse complement strand
CGTTTGCGCGGCGGCCCCGCCCCGGCGGGGCCACCACGCGAAGGTGACGGTAAGGTTCGGCCAGGAATGGACCCGCGCCCGACCCCGCGCGGCCTAGTAGCGGTTGTACGGCTGGCCGTCCCGGTCCGTCACGCCGTCCGCAAGGTCGGCGTAGAACCGGCCGCTCGCGCTGTTGTACCACCAGCCCGCGTTCTGGTCGCCCGGCGGGAACAGGGCCGAGCGGTCGTCCGTCGTCCGGATCGTCCCCAGGCCCGTCATCGGGTTCGCCGGCATCTGCTCGATGTACGGCCCGTAGATGTACTCTCCGCCTCGCACGTCGGCCACGTCCCCCGCGAAGTTCGTCGGCTTGGTCAACTGGTCGGCGAACCGGTCCCCGTCCGGGAGGTCGGCGTGCTGGTTGCGGTACACCTGGATGTGGGCCCGGATTTTCGAGAGATTCTCTTTGAGGTTGGTTTGCTTTGCCGTGGCGGGGATGTCGGCGAAGTTCACGACCACGACGCCCGCCAAAATCCCGAGGATAATGACGACGATCAGAATTTCGACCAGCGTAAACGCCCGCCTAACGGGACCCATGCGCACTTTCCTCCGGCGCGGGACTGTCCGCAACTATTTCGGCCATCCGCCCGCGCAGCCGTGACTCTTTCTCCCCCCGTCCGGCTCTTCCTCGCCTCCCGCCGACCGCGGCGACTTTCATTTGACGCCTCACCCGCTTTGTGGTAGGAATGAAGTGTTGCGTCGGCCGCCTCTCCCGGCGCGCCGGGACGAAGTTTACCCGCCTGTGGCGGGGCGGACCGCCGCATCTTTCGCGTGGACAGGCGCAGCAAGAAGGCGACAGACATGGCTTCCTCCGCTAGCGGATCTTCCGGCCAGCCCGTCGACCCGGCGCTCTGGCAGGAAGCCCTCGCTCGCCTGCGCGACCGGACCCGCAGCGTGACGGTCCCGGCCTGGCTCGCCGATGCGCGGCTCGGCTCCGTGGCCGGCTCGCGCGTCGAGGTCCGCCTGCCCGAGTCCGCCAGCGACCAGAAAGTCGCCGCCGTCCTCAAACGCGCCCTCCAGCGCGCCCTCGAGGCCACCATCGGACACCGCATCCATCTGGAGTTTCGCCACCCCGCCTCCGCCGCGGCGCCCCACACGGATGCCGAGCCCGCCGAACCCGCCCCGGCCGACCCGCGTCGCCGCGAGGCGTGCGCCAAACCCCCGAAGGCGACCCTGGAGGCGCCGCCCGCGCCCTTGCGCGACACCCCCGCCCTGAACCCCCTGTACACCTTCGAGAACTTCGTCACGGGCCCCTGCAACCGCCTCGCGCACGCGGCCTCCCTCGCCGTCGCCGACCTCCCCGGCCGCGCCTACAACCCCCTGTTCGTCCACGCGAGCGCCGGCCTTGGCAAGAGCCACCTCCTCCAGGCCATTTGCCACCGCATCCTCGCCGACCAGCCCGATCCCGATGCATCGGGACTGGCCTACATCTCCTGCGAGGATTTCGTCAACCGCTTCATCACCGCCATCGGGCACGGCCAGACGGAACAGTTCCGCCAACGGTTCCGCCACCTCGGCGTCCTCGTCATCGACGACATCCACTTCCTCGCCGACAAGGACCGGACCCAGGAAGAATTCTTCCACACCTTCAACACCCTCTACCAGGCCCAGAAGCAGGTCGTCCTCTCGAGCGATTCGCCGCCCCACGAAATCCCGAGCCTCGAGGAGAGGCTCGTCTCTCGCTTCAAGTGGGGCCTCGTCGTCCGCGTCGATCGCCCCAGTTTCGAGACGCGAGTCGCCATCGTCCAAAAGAAAGCACGCCTCCGCGAACGCGACCTCCCGGAGGACGTCGTCCAGTACATCGCCAGCGTCGTCGACACCAACAACCGCGAACTCGAAGGCGCCGTCGTCCGCGTCCTCGGCTATGCCTCCCTTTGCAACCGCCCGATCGACCTCGCCCTCGCCAAGGAAGCCCTCCGCGACCTCATCGCCGCCCCCACCCGCGCCATCACCATCCAGGAAGTCGCGGATGCCGTCATCCGGCGCTATAGTGCCCGCCTCAGCGATCTCCAGGGCCGCGAGAGGGCCCAATCCGTCGCCGTCCCGCGCCAGATCTGCATGTTCCTCGCGCGCCGCCTGTCGAACCGGAGCCTCGAAGAAATCGGCGTCTTCTTCGGCGGACGCGACCACACCACCGTCCTCCACGCCGAGCGAAAGATCCGACGCATGATCGAACACGACCCTGCTTTCCGCGGACTCGTCGAGGCCATCGAACGCGATATTTTGCGGTCGTAATCTGGGGGATAACCCGTGGCGCATCCGTGGCGCACTGGGACGCATTTCGCACCGCTCGGCCAACCGGGCCGATGCGCCACCGATCGGCCGTCCGCGCGCCACACGCTATTTCACATTCTATCCACAATCGGAGTCCAGGCCGGGCCGCCGTAAGCCATTTTACAAAGCGGCTTTACCGTGGACCCGAAAAGAAAAAAGGACTTTTCACCGGCTATAAGATGAAGGATAATTCTTTACAATCTATCCTATAACAGAACAGACTGCCCCTGCGGATCGGACCTCAGAATAGAAACAAGGAGACTCTTCCCATGAAAACCGTTTGCGACCGGGCCGCATTGACTCACGGAATCCAAGTTGCCTCGGGCGTCGTTCCGCACCGCAGTCCGAAACCGGCCCTCGCCTGCGTCAAAATCGAGGCCCGAAAGGACGGAATCACCCTTCTCGCCACCGACCTGGAGGTCGGCATCCGCTTCGGCCTCGCCAAAATGGAAGTTCAGGAACCGGGCGATGTCCTTCTGCCCGCCGAACGCCTCGGGGCGATCCTCAGGGAACTCGAAGCCGAAACCATCACCCTCGCCGGCGCCGACCAGGCCGCCGAAATCACCGCCCCCGGTTCACGATTCAAAATGCTCGGCGACAACCCGGCCGACTTCCCCAACATCCCCGAGTTCCCCGACTCCGGAGCCTTCACCGTCAAACCCGACGACCTCCTCGCGATGATCCATCGCGTCATCTTCGCCACCGCGCGCGAAAACACCCGCTACGCCCTCAACGGCGTCCTCTGGGAAGTCGAAGACGCGAACCTCTCGCTCGTCGCGACCGACGGCCGGCGCCTCGCCCTCGCCCGAGGCAAATGCAAGGACGGGCCGAAGAAAACCGTCCAGGCCATCGTCCCCTCCAAGGCCATGCAACTCATCGAGAGGTGCCTCGCCGACGTCTCCGACAAAAAAACCGACGTCCGCGTCGCGCTCAGCGAAAAGGACATTCTCGTCACGTCGCCTTCCGCCGACGGCGGAACCTGGGTCGTCTACTCCCGCCTCGTCGAAGGCCACTTCCCCAAGTACGACGACGTCATCCCGAAAGAGTGCGACAAGAAGGTCACCCTCGCCACCGCCGCCTTCCTCGGCGGCGTCCGCAAGGCCGCGCTCCTGACGAACGAGGAATCCCGCGGCATCCACCTGAAGTTCGCCGGCGACGAGGTCGTCCTGACGAGCAAGGCCCCCGAGATGGGCGAGGCCGAGATACACCTCCCCGCCGCCTACGGCGGCGAAACCCTCGAAATGGCCTTCGACCCCAACTTCCTCGTTGACGCCCTCAAGGCCATGGACTCCGAGGAATTCGTCTTCGCCTTCAAAGGGCCCGCGAAGCCCGGCGTGATGACCGAAGGACGTTCCTTCACCTACGTCGTCATGCCCATCAGCGTCGTGTGAGCGCCGCTTTCGCGCGCCTGTCCGAGCCGCGACCGATAGCGACCGGCGCCGTTGTCCTGCGAGGTGTTTATCCCATGACCCACGACATCCAACCGAGCGCCAGCCGACCGCCCGACTTGTCCGCCATAGCCCATCGGGCGACGGCGGAAGCCCGCAGGGCGAAGGCGGAGGCCGAGACCCTCGGCTCCATCCTCGCCCGGTGGATCAAACGGTCCGGCCTCGCCCACGCCGGCGACCGCGAAAGGATCACGCGCGCCTGGGAAGAAATCCTCGGTCCCGAGGCCGTTCACACCTGCCTCGACGGGATCCGTAAAGGCACCGCCACCTTCGTCGTCGATTCGAGCACGCTCCTGTCGGAACTGAACAACTTCCGCCGGCAGGAACTTCTCGAAGGCCTCCAGGCCCGCGTCAAGGCCCCCTTCATCTCCGACCTGAAGTTCCGCCTCGAAAAAAGGGCGTAACCGTCCCGGCGCGCCGGGATTCGAGCCGCGAGCCTAAGGCGCCGCCCTGAGTCCCGGTGCGCCGGGATCAGTCGCCCCGCCGGGGCTCAAAAAGGATGAGGGCAGGCCGGCTTTTTTCACCACGGGTAGACGTAGACGAAGAACGGAATCCGGTGTTTGAATTGAAAGGCGAGGTACAGTTTGATGATCCTGGGATTGTGGCGGAAATCGACTTTGCCGCGGCCAACGTTGTAATGCCTGGACCAGGTGAATTCCGCTTACAGTTGATGTCTGGCGCAAACCTGTTGTTGGAGCGCCGTATTGCGGTCCTTAAAGTTGGAGGTCAAAAGGCATGAAAGAGAACCAGAACGCGATTGAGGTTCCGGGCAAAGCGGTTCAGATTGGCGAAACTCCTCGGTGGGACGTAGCACCTGCTGTCGCCAGTACAAAATCTTGGTCGGCATTTGTGCCATTTGAGCAAGTCAGACAAATTCTTTCGCGCCGCCCTCTGCGTCGGCCAAACAGAACGGTGCCGCACGACCCCAAAGCGCCGTAAATTGCGATAATCTGTAATCTGGGGACATAATACTATTTTCCTTTGGCCTTGCGCGGTCGGCCGGGTTGGCCGGGGCGGACGCGCCGCCCGAGGCGCTTCTCCAGACGCCCCAGGAACCACGAGGCCCCCCACGGTCGCCCCGTCCGCCCGTGCCGGCGGATCGCATCCAACGCCGCCTCGTCCTCGGCTTGCATCAAAAACCGCCGCCAGTCCGACACATCCTCCACCAGCGGGTTGGAGTGCACGAGCGCATCGGGCCGGCCGCCGACGTGTCCGGCCGCGCTAGACCACGGCCATTGCCAGGCGCGCTTGACGAGCCCCGCCCGCACCGGATTCCGCTCGACGTATTGCACCACCGCCAGGACATGCGCCCGTTCCATGACGAAGGAGCCGAACCGGCCTTGCCAGAGGTACCCGCGCCAACCTTTGCGGGAGTTGATGCGATGCGTGTACCGCCGATGCGCTTCGCCGAGGGCGCGCGCGAGGGCCTCGGCCGTCTTCGGCACCGCGACGAGATGCACGTGGTTCGGCATGAGGCACCAGGCCCAGATGCGAACGCCGCACGCGTCGCACTGCTCGGCCAGGAAGGCGAGGTACGCCTCGTAGTCGGCGTCGGAGAAGAAGGTCGGCAGCCGCCGGTTGCCGCGCTGCGTGATGTGATGCGGATATCCCGGAACCACCACCCGTGCGAGCCGTGCCATGCCGGTAGCCTACCCTCCCGCCACCCGACCGGTCAAGCAAAAAACCGTATTGCGTCCCCCGAAAATCCTAGAGGCAACGCAGAACGTAGAATGCAGGATGCAGAGTGGAAAACAACAAAGGCAACGGAAGCACGGCGAGATCCCCGCCACGGGCGGGCAAGCCTCGATCCCGGCGCGCCGGGACTCGGGATGACAGACAAGAGGGCGGTCAGGCGTTGCGGAGGAGGGTGGTGGCGTAGGGGCAGGAGATGCGGGCGCGGAGGAGGCGGGGGCGAGATGCAACGCGGAACTCGGAACGCGGAACGCGGAATGAACGGCTGAGGGGCGAGCGGCGCGGCGTGGGCGTCTTGGGTGAACGGCGCGCGCTCGCCTTCGGCTCGCGGCTAAGCGTGACGGCGGTCCGCCACGGCGGATCTGCGCTGCGCTCCGACGCGGGGGCGAGGGTGAAGGCGGCGAGGGTGAAGCGCCAGGCCCCGAGCGTTCCGGAGAGGGAGCCGTCGGCATTGATGGACCAGGGGCGTTTTCGGAGGCGCGGGTTGACGGCGACGACGAGTGCGATCTCCCCCGGGGCCATGCTGTCGAGGTCTTCGGGAGTGAGAGCGGCCTGGGCCTCGCGACCGCGGTAGTCGGCGTGGGAATGGAACTCGCCGAGGTACTCGTGTTTGGGGAATCGGGCGATGAGGGACTGGATGACCTTGTTCTGCCGCTCGAAAAGGGAGACCTCGGAGAAGCGTCGTTCGGCGGTCTGGTAGGGGAGTGCGCCTTCGACGACGATTTTGCCGGGGAGGGCGTATCCGAAGAGGAGTCCGTAGGATTCGCGGCGATAGACCTCGGCGGCGGCGAAGATGACGGCGAGGAAGGCCTGCTCGGAGATGAGGATTTGGCGGTTCATGGCATTGGGTTTCGCGGGGGTTGAGGTCCCGCGGATTCGTCCCGACTTCGTCGGGACTCATCCGCGGGCTTTAGGGGCGGAGGTTCATCCGCGGGCTTTGTGGCGAGGATGCGGGAGAGCCATTCGCCGTAACGGTTCAAGAGTCCCTGGGTGCGTGGGAGGTCCTCGGTGCATTTTACGTCGCCGCTGAAGACGTACACGCTGCCGGGGGTCTCGTGGATGGGAGACATGGTGACGTGGAAGTCGAAGTGGATGTGACCTTTGTCGGAGAGGACGCCGAAGCGGATGTGTCCTTCGCCGGCGGTTCCCTGCCAGAGTTGGTCCTTTCCGTTTTCGCGGACCCAACGGTAAACGGGGAGGTTGTCCTCGCGGACCCAGCCGAAGCGGTTGCGTTCGGGGACCTGGAAGAAGACGTACTCGAAGTCGGGGTCGGCGTCGCCGAAGGGAGCGGGGGTCCGGCGAAAGAGGATGATCTGGACGAGGTGTCCGCGTGCGAGTTGGAAGGTGGCGGACGCGTAGGAGACGGACTGGTCCTTTCCGCCGGCGGCGCTGGAGATGCGGGCGGAAGGGCCGCAGCCTGGGGCGGCGAAGGCGAGGGCCAGGGCCAGGAGGGCCGGGGCGACGAACGGGCGTTTCATGGAGCGTCCTCCACGTGTTTTTCTGGGTTCGGCAAGGATCAAGTATAAACGAGGAGGCGGGGGAATGCCAATGCGGAATGCGGCCCGAAGGGCTCCTTCGAAGGAACAGGGAGAATTCGGAACGCGGAATGAACGGCATCCCGCAGCCCGCCACGGCGGGCGAAATTCGTCCCGGTGAGGCTGGGACTCATCTGCGGGCTTTGAACGGCACACGGGGGGCGCTTGTGTCGGGCGGGGGAAGCGGGTAGGCTTATAAGGGAGCCGGGAGGCGTTGGTTCCGGCGAGTCGGGGGTACGACCGCTGAAGAGGGCGCTGGCGGACTGCCGATAGAAGGCGGGGTGCGCGCCGGGCGGTGGCGCCCCCGTTAGGATTTTGAGAGGAGGCCGTGCATGTGCGGAATCGTCGGATACCTCGGCCAGAAGCAGGCGTACCCGATTCTGATTGCGGGCCTGAAGCGGCTGGAGTACCGGGGCTACGACTCGGCGGGCATCGCGCTTCAGCAGGGCGACGACGGGCGCCTGCTGGTGGTGAAGACGAAGGGTCGGATCAGCGCGCTGGAGGCGCTGATGGAGGGGAAGGACACGCGCGGGCGTCTGGGGATTTCGCACACGCGGTGGGCGACGCACGGGGCGCCGAACGACGTCAACGCGCATCCGCACACGGACGCGTCGGGGAAGTTGGCGGTGGTGCATAACGGGATCATCGAGAATTGGTCGGCGCTCAGGCAGGCGTTGGAGGCGGAGGGGGTCGAGTTCAGGAGCGAGACGGACACGGAGGTGCTGGCGCACCTTTTTGCGCGGTGTTACGAAGGGGACCTGGAGAAGGCGGTGCAGGCGGGCCTGGCGGAGGTTCGGGGGGCGTACGGCATCGCGGTGATCCACGCCGACGAGCCGGACGTCCTGGTGGCCGCGCGGAAAGGGTCGCCGCTGATCGTGGGCGTCGGCGATGGGGAGTACGTGGTGGCGAGCGACGCCTCGGCGATCATCGAGCACACGACGCGCGTAATCTATCTAGAAGACAATGAAATGGCGACTATCCGTCCGGAGGGGATGACGACCTCGACGGTGGATGCCGTGCCGACCCACAAGGAAATCTGCCGCATCGAGTGGACGCTGGAGCAGATCGGGAAAAAGGGTTACCCGCACTTCATGCTGAAGGAGATCATGGAGCAGCCGGAGAGCCTGGCGGACACGATGCGCGGGCGTCTGGAGGCGGAGGCAGGCGAGGTGCACCTGGGGGGGATCCGGGACGTGTCGAGGCAGTTGACGCACGCGCGGCGGGTGATTCTGGCGGCGTGCGGGACAGCGTGGCACGCGGGCCTCGTGGGGGAGTACCTCTTTGAGGACCTCGTGCGGATTCCGACGGAGGTGGACTACGCGAGCGAGTTCCGGTACCGCAACCCCATCATCGACGACGGGACGGCGGTGATTGCGATCAGCCAGAGCGGGGAGACGGCCGACACGGTGGCGGCGGTGCGCGAGGCGAAGTTGAAGGGGGCGCTGGCGCTGGGGATCGTGAACGTGGTCGGCTCGACGATCGCGCGCGAGACCGACGCGGGCGTATATCTGCACGCGGGGCCGGAGATCGGCGTCGCGTCGACCAAGGCGTTCACGAGCCAGTTGGTCGTGCTCGTGATGATGGCGGTGTACATGGGCCGGCGCCGGCACCTGGCGCCGTACCAGGCGGCGGAGATGATCCGCGGGCTGCAGGCGATGCCGGAACAGGTTCGGCACGTGCTCCGACTGGA
>JAPLMM010000166.1 GCA_026387035.1 Planctomycetota bacterium | reverse complement strand
AGGTTGATGGGCGGCAGGAAGCCGGTCTGGTGGATCTGGTATCCGCCGTCTTTGCGGTCGTAGTAGAAGGGGATGCCGGCGGCCTCGATCATGTTGAGGTCGCGGTAGATGGTTCGACGCGAGACGCTGCACTCGGCGGCGAGTTCGTCGGCGTTGAAAAAGCGTCGGCCTTCGAGGAGGGTGATGATCTTCAGGACGCGATGGAGTCGTCCGACGTCCACGGGGAATCCCTTCATCCCGGTGCGTCTGCGGCGGCTTGGGGCCAGTGGTACGGCACATGGTATCGGCGGTCGCCGTTTCGCCGGACCAGGGGAACGTCCGCCTCCACCAGCAGCCGCAGGTCGCGGTAAATCGTCCGCTTGCTCACGCGAAAGTGACCGGCGAGGTCCTCCGCACTATAGCACGCGCGCTCCAGAAGCCGCAAGCACTTAATCGTCCGCAACACGCGGCCGTTGGGGCGTCGTCGGCGGGCTCGACGCAAGGCGAAATCCTCCGGTTTTCGGGACGCCTGAATTGTCGGGGCGAGACGCAGGCAACCAAGGGCGCGAACGCTTCACTGTGCCGGTAGTATGTCACTGCGGGATGTTGCGTGTGGCCGGTCGGCGGCGGGGCGGCCTCGCGGTTCCGGCGAAACGAGAGAATAGGCGCGACTCGCCGCCGAAGGTATACTAGTGGAGCGTCAACCTTGAACGTGCCGGCGGGGGTGCCATGCTTTCGCTTGCGAAATCATGTTTCCGACAGGCTGAGTGGCACGGCCGGTCTTGTCCGGCCGTGCGGGAGTCACGGCGGGGCAAGGCCCGCCGTGCCACACGGGCAACATGCTTTCGCAACAGCGCGAAAGCATGGCACCCGCAAGAACACCGTTGACGCTCCACTAGTAAGAGCGACGGGAAACCTCCGAGAGGAAGCGGGCATGGAAAACGCCGAGGTGGCGGCGGTCTTCGACCAGATCGCCGACATCCTGGAAATCCAGGACGAGAACGCCTTCCGCATCCGGTCCTATCGGAACGCGGCCGGGACGATCCGCGATTATCCCGAGCGGATGGAAGACCTGGCGGCCGGCGGGGCGGACCTGACCGAACTGCCGGGCATCGGCAAGAACCTGGCCGAGAAAATTCACGCGATCCTCGCGACGGGGACGTGCCCGACGCTCGAGGACCTTCGGAAGCAAATCCCGCCGCACTTGACGGACCTCCTCCGGGTGAAGGGCCTCGGGGCGAAACGGGCGAAACTCCTTTACGAAAGGTTGGGCATCTCGACGCTCGGCGAGTTGAAAAAGTATGCCGAGGCCGGCGGAATACGCGACCTCGAAGGAATGGGAGAAAAGACCGAGCAGAACATCCTCAAGGGCCTGGCCACCCTCGAGGCCGAGGCGGGCCGCATCAGCATCAAGACCGCCGCCGAGCAGGCGGCGGCGATCGGCCGGCACCTGGAGCGGACGAAAGCGATCCGGCGATGGGAACCGGCGGGCAGTTTCCGCCGACGACGCGAAACGATCGGCGACCTGGATATCCTGGTGCTGGCGGTGGACCGTAAGAAGGCCGTCGAGGCCATCCTTGCCTACGAGCCGATCGAGGACCGCCTCGCCGTCGGCGAGGAGAAGGTCTCGGTGCGCCTGGCGAGCGGGCTGGAGGTGGATTTTCGGTTTTTCGACGCGGCCGAGTTCGGCGCGGCCATGATGTATTTCACGGGCTCGAAAGCCCATAACATTGCGGTGCGGAAGCGCGCGCAGAAACGGAAATGGAAACTGAACGAGTACGGCCTCTTTGCGGGGAAGCGCCGGATCGCCGGCAAGAGCGAGGAGGAAGTCTATAAGAAACTCGGCTTGGCGTGGATCCCGCCGGAACTGCGCGAGGACCGCGGCGAAGTGGAGGCGGCCGAGAAGAAACGCCTGCCCGCGCTGGTCGAGGAAAAGGACATCCGCGGCGACATGCACGCCCACACCGATGCGACCGACGGCCGGGCGACCGTCGAGGAAATGGTCGAGGCGGCACGGAAGCGCGGATACCGATACCTGGCGATCACGGACCATTCGCAGGCGGTGACGGTGGCGCACGGGCTGACGGCCGAGCGGCTCAGGCGACAGGCGGACCGCGTGCGAGAACTCGCCGCACGCGTGAAGAACTTCTGGCTCCTCGCGGGCATCGAGGTGGATATTCTGAAGGACGGCCGACTCGATTTGCCGGAGAAGGTTCTCGAAGGGCTGGACTGGGTCGTCGCGAGCGTGCACAGCGTCTTCGAGATGGACGAGGCGAAGATGACGGAGCGGCTGCTGGCGGCCATCGGGTCGGGCGTTGTAGACTGCATTGGGCATCCGTTCGGCCGGCTCATCGGGAGCCGCGACCCC
>JAPLMM010000165.1 GCA_026387035.1 Planctomycetota bacterium | reverse complement strand
TGGCGATCGTGCGCCGCTACGTCGGCGATCGTCTCGCGTTCGCGCCGGCGGAAATCCGGCCACCCTTCCTCGGCCACGATTTCCTTGATGCTCCAGCCGGCCCGTTCCTGAACGAGCGTATCGGTGTCCACGAGCGGCCAGCCCAACTTCTCGGCCAGGATCTCGCCGATCGTCGTCTTGCCCGTGCAGCGATAGCCGATGAGGATAATATTCACGCGCCACCTCGGATCAAAACGAACCGCTCCCCTTCGGGTCGCGGCTAAACGGGCGCGCATCTCGTTGCGTGCCTTTTCGCTTCGCCAGCCCCTGGACCTTCATCGGCAGGCCCCAGAGGTGGATGAAGCCCGTCGCGTCGGCGGGGTCGTATCCCTCGCCCATGACGAAACTCGCCAGTTCCTCACTGTAGAGGCTGTGCGGCGAGGAGGCCCCGGCCGGTATCGCCTGGCCCTTGTAGAGTTTCAGGCGCGCCGTGCCGGTGACCGTCTTCTGCGTGCGGTCCACGAACGCATCGAGCGCCTCGCGCAGCAGCGAGAACCACTGCCCGTAATACACGAGTTCCGCGTACCGCAGCGCCACCTGCTGCTTATAGTGCAGCGTGTCGCGGTCCAGGCACAGGGCCTCCACGAGCGCGTGGGCCGCATAGAGAATCGTTCCGCCCGGCGTCTCGTACACGCCGCGCGACTTGATCCCCACGAGGCGGTTCTCGGCAATGTCCACCTGGCCGACCGCGTGCTTTGCACCCAGACGGTTGGCTTCCTCCACGAGCGCGACCGGCCCGAGGCGCTTGCCGCCCAACCCCACCGGCACGCCCTCGGCAAACTCGACGTCGACGTACTCCGGCTTGTCCGGCGCCTTCTCGACCGGCGGCCCCAGGACGAAGACCTCCGGCCGCGGCTCGTTGGCCGGGTTCTCCAGTTCCGCCCCCTCGTGGCTGATGTGCCAGAGGTTCCGGTCCCGGCTGTAGATGCTCTTCTTCGACTGGGCAATCGGGATGCCGTGGGCCTCGGCGTACTCGACGGCAGCCTCGCGGCTCGTGAGCGTCCACCGCGGGTCGCGCCACGGCACGAGGACCTTGAGGTCCGGCGCCAGGGCCATGTACGTCAGTTCAAACCGCACCTGGTCGTTGCCCTTGCCGGTGGCGCCGTGGGCCACCGCGTCGGCGCCCGTGGCCCGCGCGACCTCGACCTGCTTGGCGGCGATGAGCGGACGGGCGATGCTCGTCCCCAAGAGGTACTTGCCCTCGTACACCGCGCCGGCCTTGAGCATCGGCCAGAGGTAGTCCGTGACAAACTCCTCCCGCAGGTCCATGACGACGCACTCGGAGGCGCCGCTCTTCTTGGCCTTCGCCTCAATGCCCTCGAGTTCGCCGGGCCCCTGCCCCAGGTCGGCGACGAACGCGACGACCTCGCACCCGTACGTCTCGCGCAGCCAGGGCAGGATAACCGACGTATCCAGCCCGCCGGAGTAGGCGAGGACGGCTTTCTTGACTTTGACGTTGCCTTTTGCCATATTCTTGCCTTTCGGGTCGAAGGCGCGCCCGCCAAGGCGGGCGGCTAAACATCGTGTAACCTCTTCGCCGTTTGCTGTTCCCCTATACTCGTTTTCCTTTGCGATCTCTGCGTCCTCTGCGTTTAACCCCGACGCGCCTCTTTTTCGGGCCGCGTCGGCTCAGCGTCCGGTTGATGGCCGACAGGTACGCCTTCGCGCTGGCTTCGAGGATGTCGGTCGAGACGCCGCGGCCGGAGACCGTCCGCTCGCCGTAGAGGGCCTCCAAACGCACCTCGCCCTGGGCCTCTTTGCCGCTCGTCACGCTCCGGATCTGGTAGTCCGCCAGTTTCAGGCAGACGCCCGTCAGCCGTTCCATCGCGCGGAAGATGGCATCCACCGGCCCGTCGCCGGTCGCCGCATCGCGGACGCGCCGGCCGTCGTCCGTGTTCTCCAGTTCGACGGTGGCGGTCGGCATGCCGCCCGTTCCCGTCGCCACCTGGATGCCGATGAGGTGCCACGCTTCCGGCACGGTCACCAGTTCGTTCTCCACAAGGGCCTCGATGTCCTCATCGAAGACCTCCTTCTTGCGGTCTGCCAGTTCCTTGAACGGGCCGAAGAAGAGGCGGTCCACCTGCTCGCCCGTCAACCGGAAACCCAGTTCCTTCAGCCGCTGGCGGAACTGGTGCCGGCCGCTGTGCTTGCCGAGGACCAGCCGGCTCGTCTTCAGGCCCACCGACCGCGGGTCCATGATCTCGTACGTCGTCCGCTCCTTGAGCACGCCGTCCGCGTGGATGCCCGACTCGTGGGCGAAGGCGTTCTCGCCCACCACCGCTTTGTTGCGTTGCACGACGAGGCCGGTGACTCGGCTCACGAGGCGGCTCGTCGGATGCAGCCGCTCCGTCCGGATGTTCGTCCAGCACCCATCGAACGCGTCCGGCCGTGTCGCCAGCGCCATAACGATTTCCTCGAGGGCCGCGTTCCCCGCGCGCTCCCCGATCCCGTTCACCGTGCATTCGACCTGCCTGGCGCCCACCTGGACCGCCGACAGCGAGTTCGCCACCGCCATTCCCAGGTCGTCATGGCAATGAACGGCGATGACGGTCTTCGCGATGTTCGGCACGTGCTCAAACAGGTGCTCGATGACGCGGCAGAACCCGTCCGGCGTCGCCCAACCGACCGTGTCCGGAATGTTCACGGTCGTCGCGCCGGCGTCAATGACGGCCTCGACCACCTCCGCCAGGAAATCGGGCTCGGTGCGTGCGGCATCTTCGGGCGAAAACTGCACATCGCAAACGGCCGACTTCGCCCGGCGCACACCCTCGACGCTCAGGCGCAGAATCTCGCTCCGCGCCTTGCGCAACTTGAATTTGCGATGGATCCGGCTCGTCGCCAGAAAGACGTGGATGCGCGGCTTGGCGGCGTCGCGCACCGCCTCGGCCGCACGGTCAATGTCCTTCGGGACGCACCGCGCCAGGCCTGCCACCGTCGGGCGCTTAACTTCGCGGCAGATGGCGCGCACGGCCTCGAAATCGTCCCGGCTCGTGATCGGGAACCCCGCTTCAATAATGTCCACGCCGAGGAGGTCCAGGGCCCGCGCGACTTCCAGTTTTTCCGTCAGGTTCATGCTCGCGCCGGGCGACTGTTCGCCGTCGCGCAGCGTCGTGTCGAACACGAACACGCGTTTGCTCGCCTTAGCGGCCACGGCTCTGCTCCTTTCACCTATCCTGTATCCTGTTTATAGGCCTGGCGGGGCGGGTTCAATGGATTTCCGCCGCAGGCCCTCGCCCACCCGGCCGACAAAAAAGGCCCCGGGATTTCTCTCCCAAGGCCGTCGTTCTTTCTCAGCGAGCGCGCAGCGGCCCCGGGGTGTTACTTCCTAAGGCCCAGAGCCAGGTACTCGCTGCGCGATTTCATGCTGTCACTATATCGGCAGCCGACGTGCCCTGTCAAGAGCGAAAAGCCGCCCGCCGAAAAGGCTTGAATCG
>JAPLMM010000164.1 GCA_026387035.1 Planctomycetota bacterium | reverse complement strand
GCCGCGCCCGCGGAATGGCCCCCTGCCCTCGCGGAGGCGTATGCGGGCGTCCTCGCGGACCCGGCCGCCTGGGCCAGGAAGGCCGTCGAGGAATGGGGCGCGGACCTGGTGTGCGTGAAGTTTGACGGCATCCATCCCGACAAGGGCGACCGCGACGCCGCCCACGCGGTCGGCGTGACCAAGAAGGTGCTCGCGGCCGTCGGCGTTCCGCTGATTCTGTGGGGATGCGGGTACGACGAAAAGGACAACGCCGTCATGCCCAAGGTGTCCGAGGCCGCCAAGGGCGAGAAAGCCCTCCTCGGCACGGTCGCGCAGGACAATTACAAGAACCTGACGGCGGTGGCCCTGGCGGACGGCCACCTGCTCATCGCCCAGGCCCCGCTCGACATCAACATCGCCAAGCAGGTCAACATCCTCGTGTCCGACATGGGTTTCCCGCTCGCGCGCCTCGTGATGTTCCAGACGACGGGGAGCCTCGGCTACGGGATGGAGTACGCGTATTCGATCCAGGAACGGGAGCGTCTGGCGGCGCTGGCGGGCGACAAACTGATGGCCATGCCCGTCATCTGCGACGTCGGATACGAATCCTGGCGCGCCAAGGAGGCCCGCGTTTCAACGGACGACGCCCCCGAGTGGGGCGACGCGCGCCGGCGAGGCCCCCTCTGGGAAGCCGTCACCGCCGTCGCCCTCCTCCAGTCCGGAGTGGACATCGTGCGGATGAGGCACCCCAAGGCCGTGGCCACCGTCAAGGCCTACATTGACAGCGTGTGGGGCGCCGGCGCGTAGCCGCCGCGCTTTCACGTTTAGCCGCGAGCCGAAGGCGAGCGCTCGTCGTAATGACGAATGACGAAACCCGAATGACGAATACAGGAGGTCAAAATGATCGCAATCGGTGAACGCATCAACGGAATGTTCACGGACGTGAAGGAGGCGATTGCGGCAAAGGATCCGGCCCCGATCGCCGACCTGGCGCGCCGCCAGACGGAAGCGGGCGCGGCGTACCTGGACATCAACGTCGGCACGGCCGCGGCCGACCAGGAAGGGACGATCCGGTGGCTCGTCGAGATCGCCCAGAAGGCGGTCGCGACGCCTCTGTGCCTCGACAGCCAGAAGCCGGCCGTCATCCGCGCGGGCCTGTCGGTCTGCGACACGGCGCGCGGCGTGCTCCTCAATTCCTCGCCGCTCTCGAAGAAGAGCGACCCCGAGGTGCTGGCCAAGTACGTCGCGATGGCCCAGGAAGCCGGCGGAAGCCTCATCGCCTTGACGATGGATGCCGGAGGCGTCCCGCAGAACGTGGACCGCCGGGTGGAGATCGCCGCCGAAATCCTGACGAAGTGCATGGAAGCCGGCCTGACGCCGGACCGGATCTTCATCGACCCGATCATTCTGCCCGTCAACGTGCCGGGGGCGCAGGAGCAGCCGGGCAATATCCTGGCGGCGATGGACCAGATCAGGCTGATGTCCGACCCGCCGCCCCACATCACGATGGGCCTTTCGAACCTGAGCCAGGGGACCACGGAGCGGAGCCTCATCAACCGGGTTTTCCTGGCGATGGCTCTGACGCACGGATGCGACTCCGCCATCGTAGACGTGCTGGACGATAAACTCGTCGACGTGGTCGCGACGGCGGAGATGCTCATGAACAAGCAGATCTACTCGGACAGTTTTCTGAGGGCGCACCGAAGTATCGCCGGAGGACAACGATAGCCGAACGGCAAATGACGAATGACGAGGCCCGAATGACGAATCAAACCCGAAGCCCGAATGACGAATGGGGCACGGTGTGCCATTCGTCATTGCCTTTTCGTCATTCACTCGTCATTCGGATTTCGGATTTCGTCATTCAGGACGGACGTCCATGAAACCGCTCTATATCAGCGCCACGCAGCAGGACGCCGGCAAGACCACGCTCATGATCGGTCTGGTGCAGGCGCTGCGCGACCTCGGCCTCGACACGGGCTACATGAAGCCCATCGGCCAGCGCTACGTGCGCTACCAAGGGTTGAACGTGGACGAGGACGCGGTCCTGGCGCGCGAAGCGTTCCACCTCGCGGATTCGCCCGAAGACATGAGCCCGATTGCGATCGAGCGGGGCTTCACGGAGCACTACATTTTCAACCGCGACCCGCATCCCCTGGAATGGCGGATCCTGGAGGCGTTCGGCCGCATTCGCGAGGCCCATGGCCTGCTGATCGTCGAGGGGACCGGGCACGCGGGCGTCGGGTCCTGCTTCGACCTGTCGAATGCCCGCGTCGCCGAACTCATGGGCGCCCCCGTCGTCATCATCACCGACGGCGGCATCGGGCGCGCGATCGACGAGGTGGCCCTCAGCCTCCATCTCTTCCGCAAACACGGGGTCGACGTGCTGGGCGTCATCCTCAACAAGGTCTGGCCGGAAAAGCAGACGAAGATCGCGCGGGCCGTCGCCCAGGGGCTCCAACATCTCGGCACGCGCCTGCTGGGGGCGGTCCCCTACCGGCCCCAACTCGTCCAGCCGCGAATGGACCAGATTCTCGCGGAACTTCACGGGACTCTGTTGTCCGGAAACGAGGCGATCGGCAACCGGATCGAACACACGGTCGTCGCGGCGATGGAACCGCATCACGTGTGCGCTTACCTTCGCGAGAACACGCTCGTCGTGACACCCGGCGACCGGGTGGACAACATCCTCGTTTCCACGCTGATGTGCCCGATGATTCCGGGGGCCGGGGGCCCCGTGGCCGGCATGGTCCTGACGGGAGGTTTTGAGCCGCCCGCCGGCGTCCGGTCGCTTCTGGCCTCCACGGGGGTGCCCGTCGTCCTGTGCCAGGAGGATACGTTTTCCGTTGCGACACGGCTCCGCGATTTGCGATTCAAGATCCGCCCCGAGGACACGGACAAGATCGAGGCGGCCAAGAGCCTCGTCTCCGAGAGCATCGACGTTCAGGCCCTGATGGAGATGCTGGCTGACGGGAAGTGAGAGATGGGCCTTGCGCGCCCGCCGGTCGGAGGGTGCGCGTCTTTCGGCTAGACTCTGTCTGATAAATCGCACGGTGGCCTTCCTAGGCCACCGCGCCGGGTGCCTTTTGCGCGGTGGGTTCGCCGCGGGGCTTGCCCCGCGTCCCGGCGCGCCGGAACCAGCGCCCCGCAAGCGGGGCGGCGAACCCACCTTGAGGCAAGTTGACAGGATTTACCTCAAGCCGCTTAGTCCACCTGAATCCACGTCTGAGTGTATTCGTGGTGGCCGTCCAGGTCCACGACCGTCAGGAAGACGTTGTACAGGCCGGGCTTTTCATAGGTGTGCGTCAAGGCGGGTTTGGCGGAGACGGC
>JAPLMM010000163.1 GCA_026387035.1 Planctomycetota bacterium | reverse complement strand
GGCCCGGAGCCGCCGGCGAATCGCCTCGCGATCGAAGACGTCCTCATGCACGGATCCCGCGAGTTCACGACTCACCTCGTCCGCCAAGAGCGGCCGCATCAACTCATACGCCGCCTCGCGCGGGGCCTTCCGATCCACCACTTCGATCACCACGATCTGGCGCTCGCGCGCCAGCGTGATGAGCGTCCGCCGCTGGCCTTTCGGATCCAGGCGGAAGCATTCCGCCACCACCAGCCGGTTGGGACCGATGACAGGAAGCGACGGCGGAAACGCGAACCACCGGCCCATCCGGGCGACGGGCACCATCCGCTCGCGCGGAAACCAGTCGCTTTCTTCACTCTTGATGCCGGCCTTCTTGGCGGCGGCTTCGAGGCCCGGTTCGGTCGCCGCCTCCAGAAGCGCCCGCCCTGCCGCCACCGCCGACTCAAACGCCGACTCCAAACGCACGTCCGCGATGACTTTGCCGCGCACCTCGTCCAGCGACGCCGGTTCGTGATTCGCCTCGCAGGCCGTGACGCGAAACGCGTAGGCCCGGCCGTCGGCATTCGTGAACACCTCGCTCAGTTCCCCGACCGCCATTTGCACCCGTTCCGGCCCCACGAGTCCTGCCAGCGCCAGCGCCTGCTGGGCCAAGCCTCGGTTTTCCCTGGCGGCCCCGCCGACGCCCTCGAGTGCGGCCAGTTGCTCGCCGGTGAGCAGATCCGGCACCGCCCGGTGTTGGACCAGTGCGCCGTCCGCCCAGATTCGCAGGTCGGGCGCCGCCCGCATCGAGCGGACTTCGGAGACGTCGGCCTGCAACTTCTCGCGAGCCAGGCGCCCGGCCTCGGTGTCGAGGAGTATCTTGCGAATCTCATCCCGGACTTCCTCGAGCGGCCGGAACTTTTTCTCCTTCGGTGCGTCGGCAACCGGCGCCGCCTCGCCAGCACCTTCCTTCTTCGGCTCCTCTTTCACAAGGTAGTCCGGATCCTTATGGGCTTCGTAGTAGGCTTTGACATCCTCGTCGGCCGCGCGCGCCTCGGCATCCTTCGCGAACGCCTTCGGGTCGGCCACGAGGTACTCGATGCGGACGCGGTCGGGGATGCGGTAGCCGAAGCCTTTCGGCCCCTGACCGGGAAGGTGCTGCTTGCAGGCGTCGAATTGTTTTTGGAGGTCCTCCTCCGACGGTTCGGGAACTTTGTCGCGGAAATCCTCGGCCTTCAAGACCGCCAGACGCACTTTCATTTTCTCGTCGATCCGCGCGAAGCGGCGCCTGAGTTCCGGCTGAACGACGATCGCCGTCGTCTCCGTGAGCCAATCGACGTACGCCCGCAACGTCATGTCCACGCGGAGCGCCTCATAGAAGAAGTCGCGGTCGCCCCCCTCCTGAGCGATTGTCTGCTTCAGGTCCTTGGCCGTCAGGCCCAGTTTATGAAGCGCCTCCAGACGGGTCTCGACCTCCAGACCCGACGCG
This sequence comes from Planctomycetota bacterium, assembly GCA_026387035.1. Lineage (NCBI taxonomy): Bacteria > Pseudomonadati > Planctomycetota > Planctomycetota bacterium. The sequence goes on along the minus strand of JAPLMM010000163.1, from coordinate 15,969 downwards.
TCGAATCCCCACTGCCGGGCCTCCCGGTACAGGGCCATCCAGGTCAGCACATCAGCCCCGCTTGGCTTCTCATTCAGAAACTCGTCGCCGAGCATAGGCCAGATGCTCCGGCCGGCCGTCTGAAACGACAGGTCGGCCTGGGCTTCCGGCGTCTTGACGGAGGGGGCGAGTTTGTAGAGCAACGTTCGCGCGGCCCGGCCGGCGACCCGGATCTGCCTGTAGAAGGTCGCCAGTTCGCGCTGGCGGACCGGCGCGCCGGCGATCGTGCCGACCTCGGGGTTCCCCTCGCCGCTGACCCAAGCCATGAGTGTCGGCCACACCTTCGAGCCGATGCTCCACAGCACCATGCTCGCCACCGCCAGCACCATGAGCACCATGAAGAACCGCCGGTGCCGCCTGAAAAACGCAAGTTGCATCGGCCCTGTCCTTTCCACGGGTCCGAAACCGTTGCTCGAAAGGCCAACCGGCTAGTTCTACAACGCTATCTCAACGCAGAGAGCGCAGAGGCCGCAGAGAAAGCCGAGGCCTGGGTAACGACAAACAGCAGCCAACAACGGACGCCTTCCCTTTTCGTCTTTACCCAATTTGTGCCGTTCTCTGCCCTTCGACTTCGCTCAGGGCAGCCCGAGCATGGTCGAGAGGCTGCATTCTCGGCGCTCTCTGCGGTGAAGAACACAGCGTAGTAGTTCTAGACGCGGACGCCCGGAAATGCAACCTGAAAACGGACCGCCCTACGCGCCACCCCTCCACCGAGCCAAGAAAGTGTTTGTTGGTTCCCAGGACCGTGATAGAATTATCCGGAAAAGCCCACGACGGTCGTGGGCGGGAGGCTATCCGGGAAATCCCGGTTGAGACCTGCCGCCCGAACCGGCGGGAAGGAGAATAGGACCATGTGGAAGGCCGGATCAGCAGTTTTCGTGTGCACGGCCGTCTGCCTCTGCGCAGGGGCCGGCGCCCAGGAGCAGTTCACGTACGGTGATCTCGCCGCGCGACTCTACGATTTCAAGCGACTGGCGACGCCGCCGGTTCCGGGTGAGCGGTCGGGCAACTTTTCCAGTTGCGACCGAGGGGCAAAGTACAATGCTCAGACGGGACAGTACGAGGGGTGGCATGCCAACGCCGACGGGGGCGGGTTCATTCGCCGCGAAGGGACCGGCATCGTCGCCGCGGAGATCGACGGGCCGGGGGTCATCTGGCGGGTTTGGTCCGCGCTGGCGAAAGAGGGCCACATCAAGATCTTCATCGATGGCCGAGAGACGCCGGCCCTCGACATTCCCTTTGGCGAGTTCTTCAACAACCAGAGCGGGCCGTTCGCCTATCCGGAACTGGTGCTCACGTTGTCGCGCGGGCGGAACAACTTCGTGCCCATCCCGTTCCAGAAATCGTGCAAGATCGTGCTCGAGCAAAACTGGGGGGCGTATTACCAGATCACCTACACGCAATTCCCCGAAGGCACGACCGTTCCCAGTTTCCGCGGAGAGTTTAATGAAGTGGAGCAGGCGGCTCTTCAGAAGGCCAACGACGTGTTTGCCGCAAGAGGCCGCGATCCCAAACCGGTATCCGCCGATCGGCAGACTGTGGACAAAACGATCACGATTGCGCCCGGCGCAAGCGTGGACGTCTGCCGCTTGACAGGCCGCCGAGCGATCTCGCAGATCCACGTCGTGCCGGACGCCGGCGGCGACGACCCTATCCGCACACTGCGCGAACTTGCGCTTTCGATCACCTGGGACGACGATACGCAGCCCGCCGTTTGGACGCCGCTGGGCGACTTCTTCGGAACGGCGCCGGGCATCAACCGCTTCAAGTCGCTGCCCACCGGCATGGCCGAGAACGGTTTCTATGCCTACTGGTATATGCCATTCTCGAAGTCGGCGCGTGTGACCATCGCCAACGACGGCGCGAAACCGCGGACGCTCTCAGTGAAAGTTGTGCACGATCGCGTCGACACCGATAAGCCGCTTTTGCGTTTCCACGCCAAATGGCACCGCGACGCGTACGTCGGCGTGGATGAAAAGTCGTTCACACACGGGGACCGCTGGCCCGACTGGCCGCTGCTGGTGGCCGAAGGACGCGGCCGGTTCGTCGGCGTGAATCTGCACGTCTGGAACCCCAATCCATTCGGCCAAGTCACCAAGGTGCTCGACGTCGATGCGAAACAGTTCCCGCCGCGAATCTTCGGCACAATGCAGGCGGCGGCCAAGAGCTGGTGGTGGGGAGAAGGGGACGAGAAGTTCTTTGTGGACGGCGAAAAGATGCCTTCCACGTTTGGCACCGGCAGCGAGGATTACTTCGGCTACGCCTGGGCGGCGAGTAATCCGGTCGAGTTCGAGAGCGCCCTGGCGAACCAGCCGCTCAACAAGAACAGCAGCCTGGGGCACGTGTCGAACAGCCGGTTCCAGTTGGCCGACAACGTCCCGTTCCAGACCCGTTTTGAAGCGGTGTTCGAGAAGTATCATCCGAACAACTGGCCGTTGCTCTACGCCTGCACGGCGTACTGGTACCAGGCGGCGGGCGAAGCGGATTTGTACCGGCCGGTTCCCGTGGAGCAGCGCGTCGACTACTACGTGCAGCCGACCCGTGAGGCCCCGGTGCCTGCGGACGGGATCCGCGAAGGCAAATAGCAGTTGTTGTTCGACCTCCCGGCAGGCGGATCGGATTCTCCGGAATCTGTGGAGCGGCGAGACGGAGGCGGCCGACCGGAACGCGATGGCCGAGGCGCGTCTGACGAACGTCAGGTCTTTGTAGCATGGGGCCGCGCCAGAGGCGGGTAAGCTTTACGCCCCGCGCGGACCGCTTTCGGCCGTCTGGGCAGCGCGGGGGATAAACCTTGGCCGCCTGTGGCGGCCCCCGCGCTACACGGACTAGAGAACGCCAACCTTCGGAAATGGGTCCTGCCAGAAAATCTAGTCACCCTACGCGCCGGCGCGGACGGCGCGGAGCCGGCTCACCTGGATGAGGGCGTTCTCGGTCGCCAGTTCCGTGTGGACGTAGCGGCTGATGTGGCGCTGGGCGTCCGCCAGGAGGCCGACCGCCCGGAGAAGCGCCTCGCCGGGCCACGCGGCCAGCGAGCGGATGGCCTCCGTCTGGTCGGCATTGACGAGCGCCGGCGTCTCCTCGCCCACGGTCGCCAGGACGAGGGCGTCGCGCAGGGCCGACGCGACGGCCGCCAGGGCCGTCCGCGCCGCCTCGCGCCGCAGCGCGGTTTCCTCACGCGATTCGTTCGTGACACGCTCGTCCTTGGCGCGCTCGCGCGACCAGGCGGCGATGCGCTCCGCGATGTCGAGCGCTGCCGACTCCTCCATCTCCGCCAGGAGCGGCACCACGGCGCGCTTCAGGTCCCACAGGCCGTTGCCGACCAGCGAAAGGGCGCGCTCGATGCTCCCCCCCGCGAAACGCGAGGCATAGGCGACCTCCGCGTCGGAAACCGCCCCGTCCTCGGGCAGCAGCAGCGCCCGCACCTTCTCGGCGACGAACGCGTCCGGAAGCGGCCGGAAACGCACCCACTGGCACCGCGACAGGATCGTCCCAGGCAGCCGTGAAGCGTCCGCGCACAAGAGGATAAGGACGGCGTGGCGCGCCGGTTCCTCGAGGCTCTTCAAGAGCGCGTTCGCCGCCTCTTCGTTCATCAACTCCGCATCGTCCAGCACCGTCACGGTCCGCGGCCCTTCCATCGGCGAGAGGACCACCGATTCGGTCACGACGCGGTCGGGGCTCCCTTCGCGCCGGGCCACGAGCGCCAGGCGGAAATCGTTGCGGTCCGGCTCCTTGCGGAACCAGTAAACGTCGGGGTGCGTGCCGCGCTCCACGCGCTCGCAGCAGGAACAAGCACCGCACGAATCATGACCGTCGGGCCCGGCGTCGCGCGGCGTTTCGCAGAGGAGCACCTTCGCCAGTTCCCGCGCCGCCAGGCCTTTCCCGACGCCGCGCGGGCCGGCGAAAAGAAAGGCGTGCGGCATGCGGTCGGACCCCACGGCCGCACGCAGCGCCCGAACCGCGCCTTTCTGATGCTTGACCTTATCGAAGGACACGTTTCACCGCCGATTCGATGTCGCGGGCGACCGCGTCCGGCGCGCGCGAAGCGTCCACGACGACAAACCGGTCCGGCCGCTCGCTCGCCATCGCCAGGAACCCCTGGCGGACCTTCTCGTGGTACGCCCGGTCCTTGGATTCCATCCGGTCGCGCGCCCGCGCGATCCGCGCGAAACCGGCCTCGATCTCCAGGTCGAGGATGATCGTCAGGTCCGGCTCGATGCCGCCGGTCGCCACGCGGCCCATCTCCCAGATGAGGGCCGGCTCGATGCCGCCCGCAAAGCCCTGGTACGCCACGCTCGACGAGACGAACCTTTCGGAGACGACGACCAATCCGCCCTCGAGAAGCGGCCGGACGATCCGCGCGACCATTTCGGCCCGGCTCGCCATGTAGAGGAACAGTTCCGTGCGGGCATCCATGTCCGGCAGGCGCCTGTCCAGCAGGACCTCGCGGATGCGCTCCGAGACGGGCGTCGAGCCAGGGTCGCGGACCGCTGTGGCCTGGCGCCCTTGCTCGCGCAGACGCGCGACCAGGCGCTGGACCTGGGTCGTCTTGCCGCACCCTTCGGGCCCGTCGAGCACGATGAACCGGCCTGGAAACGTTTCGGACACGCTAACCCTTTTCGGTTTCAATCCGGCACAGGACCTGGCCGACCTTGATCTCCTCGTCCTCGTCGGCGACGAGTTTCACGATTTTGCCTTCGACGGGACTCGGCACGTCGAACGTGGCCTTGTCGGTGATCATCTGCACGAGGTCGTCGTCCTTCTCGACGTGCTCGCCCGCCTCGACGTACCAGAACGAGACGCGGGCCTCTTCGCCGGCGTCGTCGCCCAGCGGAGGCAACTTCACTTCCACGACGGCCATACGTGCGCTCCTCGCCTCAAAAACTCCGTGCGCCTTTCGAGCCGGCGGCACCTCTTTGCGCCTTTCGAGCCGCGACCGTAAGGTCGCGGCGACGTTCCCCACCCTGGGATGTGCCATGGCGGCGAACGTGACCGCCGCCTCACGGCGGCGGCTCGGCAGCGCGGGGCAAGCCCCGCGGCGAACCCGCCGCGCGCTCGCGAAAGATGCGTTCGGCCTCGTAACTCGACCGGACGAACGGCCCGGAGGCCGCGGCGCGGAAACCCATCGCGCGGGCCTCCGCCTCCCACGCCTCGAACTCGCCCGGCTCTACGAAGCGGACCACCGGCGCGTGCGCCGCCGAGGGTGAAAGGTATTGGCCGATCGTCACGATGTCGCACCCCGCCTCTCGCAGGTCGCCCAGCACCCCGCGCATCTCATCCGGCGTCTCGCCCAGCCCCACCATCAAGCCGCTTTTCGTCCACGTTTTCAAGCCCCGAGCCTCCGCCTGCCGCTTGACGTACGCGAGAACTTCGAGGCTCCGGCGATAATCGGCCTCCGGCCGGATCGCCGGATACAGGCGAGGAACCGTTTCCACGTTGTGGTTGAAGATGTCCGGCCGCGCGTCGAGGACCGCATCCAGCGCCGCGCGCGAGCCTTGAAAGTCGGGCGTCAGGACTTCGATGACGGCCTGGGGCAGGCGGGCGCGGACCGCGCAGATGGTGCGGGCGAAGTGCCCCGCCCCGCCGTCCACCAGGTCGTCGCGCGTCACGCTCGTGACGACGATGTGGCGGAGGCCCAGCCTCGCGGCGGCTTCGGCGACCGCTTCCGGTTCGTCCTCGCGCGGCGGGCCGGGGTCCGCCATCGGTATCGCGCAAAACCGGCACGAGCGGGTGCACGATTCGCCGAGAATCAGAAATGTCGCCGTCCCGCGCGCGTAACATTCGGCGAGGTTCGGACAGTGGGCGCCCGAGCAGACGGTCGCGAGGCCGAGGCCGGTCAGCAGGCGGCGGACGCGTGCGGCCTCGTCGCCCGCGGGGATGCGCTTCCTAATCCACGGCGGGAACCGCGTCGCGCGTTTCACGGCCGATGCTTCAGGCCCCATGCTCTGCTCCCGCGGCGCGCCGCGCGCCGGTTTCCTTTTCGGGCGATTCTTCCGAGACGCAGCCGGCCCGCGCACCGTCGAATCCGAAAACGTCCACCAGGCATTCTACAAGGGGCGCTTTGACCTCCGCAACGGAGACCTTGCGCCCCAGGAGCCGCTCCAGGCTCGTCACCCCGCAGCCGCGAATGCCGCACGGCACAATCAGGTCGAAGTGCCCGAGGTTCGTCGAGACGTTCAGCGCGAAGCCGTGATAGGAAACCCAGCGGGTGACGGCGACGCCGATGGCCGCCACCTTCTCGCCGCCCACCCACACGCCCGTGAGTCCCTCGGAGCGCCGGCCTTCGACGCCGAACCGCGCCAGGAGGCGGATCAGCACCTCCTCCAGGTCCCGCAAGTACCGATGGACGTCGCGACCGTGAAGGTCCAGCCGCAGAATCGGGTAGCCCACGACTTGGCCGGGCCCGTGATAGGTGACGTCGCCGCCGCGGCTCGATTCGTGGACCTCGATGCCCTCGGCCCGAAGGCGGTCGCGCGAGGCCACAATGGGCGCGCCCCGCGTGCCGCGGCCGAGGGTAATCACCGCCGGGAAGTGTTCGACGAGAACGAGGTAAGCCCGTTCTTTGGGGGCGGCCTTGACCCGCTCGACCAGGCGTTTCTGGAGCCTGAGCGTCGGTTCGTAGGCCTCGCGGCCGATGTCGAGGTAGGTGAGTTCGGCCATGGTTCTCAGCCGACGGCGTGCATGGGCAGGCCGAGCCAGGCCTCGGCGGCCTCGAGCACCCCTTCGCTGAAGGTCGGGTGCCCGTGGATGGTTTCGGCGAGTTCCTCAACAGTCAACTCGTGGCGCATGGCGAGCGTGATTTCCTGGATGACGTCCGTTGCGTGGGGACCGATGACGACGGCGCCGAGGATTTCGCCCAGTTCTTCATCGGCGACGATCTTCACGTGGCCGTCCGCCTCACCGTAGGCGCGGGCCATGCCGCTCGCGCGATAGGAGAACCGCGCGACGCGGACCCGGCTCGATTGTTTTTTCGCGTCGGCCTCCGAGAGACCGACGGCCGCCACCTCCGGGTGCGTGTACACGCCGGCGGGGACGACCTTGCGGTCGTCGGCAGCCTCGTGCCCGGTAGCGTTGTCGGCGGCGACGACGCCCATGCGTGCGGCGAGATGGGCGTACTGGCGCCGCTCGGCACAATCGCCGACGGCATAGATACCCGCGACGCCGGTCCGGCACCGCTCGTCAACCTTGATGAGGCGTCCATCGAGTTCGACGCCCACGTCCTCGAGGCCGAGGTCCTCGGTGTTGGGGATGCGTCCGACGGCGACGAGGGCGCGGGCGGCCTCGACTTTTTCGCCGCCTTCCAGGTGGGCCGTCACGCGATTCTTGCCCGCCTCGACGCGGACGACTTTCGCGCCGGTCCGCACTTTCGCTTCCCGTTTTCTGAGGAGCGCAGAAATCGCCTTGGCCGCATCCTCGTCGATCGTCGAGGCGAGGCTGTCGAGCATCTCGACGAGCGTCGTCGGGATGCCGAGTTCGGCGTAGAGGGTGGCGAACTCGCAGCCGATGATTCCGCCGCCGATGATGAGGACGCTCTCGGGCAGGTCCCCGGCGGTGGTGGCCTCGTCGGTCGTCCAGACGAGGCCGCCTTCCCAGGGCAGGAAGTCCGGTCGAACGGCCCGGGCGCCGGTCGCAAGGATGACGGCCTTGGCGGCGACCTCTTCGTCCTTTCCCTTGACCTCGACCGTGAGCCGGCCGGGAGCCGTCAGGCGACCTCGCCCGCGTATGACATTCACGCCGGCGGCCTTCAAGAGTCCCTCGACGCCCTTGCGAAGTCCGGCAACCACCTCGGCGACGCGCTTCATGTAGGCCGGGCCGTCCACCTTGGGCTCGCCGGCCGACAGGCCGAACTCGGCCGCGTGCCGAAGCGTCCAGGCGATTTCGCTGGCACGCAGCATGGCCTTCGCGGGGATACAGCCGACGTTCAGGCACACACCGCCCAGGTGGCCCATCTCGATGCAGCAGACCTTCGCGCCGCGTCGAGCGGCCCGCAAGGCCGCCTCGTAACCGCCGGGCCCGCCGCCCAGCACCGCCACGTCGTAGGAGTTCAAGGCCCGCTCCTTCTTGTTTCCGACCCGAGGGACGCATCGTAGCGGGGCGTGCGGCAAGCGTCAAACGCAAAAGGAAACGGCGGCGGGAACCCGTTCGGCTGCGTCCCGGCGCGCCGGGACCACCGCGCCTCCGCTTACCTGTCGAGGAGCGGAGGCGTTAGTTGCCGCCCCTCAGGCCATGTCCACGTCGAGCCGGTCAATGCGGTCGGCGTCGGCGTTGCCGAGGCCGATCTTCTGGGCGTAGGCGACCATCTGGCGTGCGGCGGTCATGGGCCAATCCTTGCCCACGCTCTCCTTCCGCTTCGCTTCCAGGATGCGGATGCCCACTGCGGTCACGGCCACGGGGTCGGTCCCCACAATCAGGCCGCGGAAGTCCCAGCGGTACTGTTCGTTGTCGGCCGGGCCGCCCGCGAACAGGGGACGGATGGCGTCCACGATGCAAAGGCGCGTTTTGGTGCGCAGCGGATCCAGGGCATTCAGTTCCGGCAGGTTCCGGGGGAGCCGCTCCGGCTGCCACCAGTGGAAGGCGGCGGGATTTTTCACGCTGCCCAGATGGTTCTTCAGGGCCGCCGAGATGCCCTCGCCCGAATGCGACTTCAGGACTGAAACATTCACGATGGCCGTCGCGTGGTCGGTGTACAGCCGGCGGAGGCGCGTCTGGAGGCCGTTCGACGGCAAGGTGAACGGCTCCGAGAATTCGCCGTAAGGCTCGGGCACCACGCGGTCCACGACGACGATCCGCTCGGGCTTGACGCCGACCTGTGCCGCCAATTGGGCGGCGACGGCGTCGTGGATCTCCGTGTGGCTGTGGAGCGTCGGGGCCCCCATGGAGTTGTGTTTGACGGCGACGAAGTCGTCCTCGCGGCCGACGCTTTGCCAAGCGGCCTTTTCGTCCTGCGCGCCCGAAAGTTCCACGAGCGCCCGGTCGAGCATCTGCCGGACCACGGGCGGATTGACGCGGTACTCCCGGAGGATGACTTCCGGGTGCGTGACGACGACGACGCGGCTGCGCGCCGCGTCGGCCGCCCCGGCGCCTCGCACCGCGAACGACGCCAGGCCCGTCGCGGCCACGGCGCCGGCGGAGAGCATTTGGAGGAAGTCTCGCCGGCTCAGACCGTGGTCGGCCGCGCGGCGACGGATGGACGCCTCCTGCCGGGCAAAATCCTCGCAGATTTCGCCGAGCGTCCGCTGCCCCTCGGGCAACCGGTCGTGGCCCTCGGGACAGAAACTTTTTCGCGCGTGCGACATGGCGGTCCCTCTCCCTGGATCCCCATCAGTCTAGCAGACGCGCGGCGGACAAATCAATTCAAAGCGAAGAAAAAGGCGCCCCGCACGCTGCGCGGGGGCGCGGGGCGCCTTGGGGTTTCAGCGAACGCCGCCGGAAGGCTCACTTCGGCGGGATGACCAGCACCGTGCCGATCCGAATGTCGCTCACGTCGCGGATCTTGTCCTTGTTCGCCTCGAAGATTTTCGTCCAGAGTTTCCCGTCGCCATAGAACCGGCGCGCCACACCATAGAGCGTGTCGCCGGCCTTCATCGTGTAGGTCTGAGAGCCGGTCGGCGGCGCAGGAGGCGCCTTGCCTTCCGACCCCTTCGTCGTTTCCACTTCCGTCACGGCCACCGGCGCCGGCTCGACAGGCGGCGCGGGTTGAAGTTCCTCGGCCGCCAGTGGCGGAACCTCTTCGCTCTTTTTGGCCTGGCACCCCACGACCAGAAGCAGACCAGCCACCAGCACAAGAATCGTTTGCACGCGCATCGTCAACCCCTTTCGCATGAAGCCCCTTTGGAGGATATCCAGTCTATCAACCGCTCGTTCCAAGTCAAGCGCCAACCAGCCACGCCAGGAGGCCCCGCAGCGGATCGGCCTCCGGCAGGTTCACGAAGACGAGCATCGCGATGACGGCGCCGGCGTGGAGGTCGAAAGGCACGGTCCCCCGCTCCCACCGCCAGAGCAGAAGTCCGGCTAGCCCGCGGGGCTCGATGGCGCGGGCGGCCGATTCGTCCATCCGGCCGTCCTGGGCCGCACAGGCCCGCCGCGCCCGCCAGAGCCGATGCGAGACCGTCGTCAGCGGCCAGAGGCCCAGAATCCAGATGGCGATGACCAGGTGTCCGAAGGCCAGGCCCAGGAAAATTGTCACGACCCGCTCGCCCCGCTGCCAGAACCCGCCGCCGCACCACGGGACGACCCTTTCGGCCCGAGCACGGACGTAACTGACGAGATACGCCCACACGAGGCCCAAGCCCGCCACGAGGACGAGCGTCAGGTTGGCCTCGGCCGGGCCGGGCGCGTCCGGGCGTGCCGCAAAGTACAGGGCCGGGCCGAGATACAGCGCGCCGTCGCTCGCGCGGTCGCAGATGGAGTCCAGGACGCCGCCAAAGCGGCTCTTGGCGCCGCCCAGTTGGGCCATCGCCCCGTCCAGCATGTCGCAGGCGCCCGCTGCAACGACAAGGCCGACGGCCCAAGGCCACCAGGCTTTTCCGGCCGCCACGGCGACCCCCGCCCCGACCGTCAGCAGCATCCCCAGGATGGTGACGTGGTTCGGGCGAAGACCCACGCGGAGCAGACCCCGCGCGACTCCTTCACGCACCGGCCGAACCAATCGCCCTATCAGATTGGAGATCATGGGTCACAACGGCCGAATGACTCGCGATTCCCCTTTGCCCGGGCCCGTGCGGAAGTGAAAAGGCCGACGGCGCGGGACACGCCATCCCCTGCCCGCTCGCCACGTCGAGTCCCGGCGCGCCGGGACCGGACGTTATCGCTCGCGTTTTCCCGCGATGAATTCCTCGATCTGCGCCTGCGCTTCGCTGTCACTCATTTGTTCCGGCGGATGCTTCATCAGGTAGGCCGACACGCTGGTGAGCGGCCCGCCCGTTCCGCGGTCGCGGGCCAGCCGGCAGCATCGGACCGCGTCGATGACCACGCCGGCGCTGTTCGGCGAATCCTCGACGCTCAGGCGCAGTTCCAGGTTGAGCGGCACGCCGGCAAACCCCCGCCCTTCCATCCGGAGGAAACAGACCTTGTTGTCGTGCTGCCACGCAACGTAGTCCGCCGGGCCGATGTGGATCTGGTCGTCGGGCAACGGCGTCTCGAGTTGCGATTGGACGGCCTCGGTCTTCGACGCCTTCTTGCTCGTCAGGCGTTCGCGCTTCAGCATGTTGAGGAAATCCGTGTTGCCGCCCGTGTTCAACTGGTACGTCGCATCCAGCGCGACGCCTCGGTCGCGAAACAGGCGCGTCAGCACGCGGTGGACGATCGTCGCGCCGAGTTGCGCCTTGATGTCGTCGCCGACGATCGGGATGCCCGCCTTGCGGAACCGCTCGGCCCACTTTCGCGTGCTCGCGATGAAGACCGGCATGCAGTTCACGAGGCTGACGCCCGCCTTGAGGCACGCCTCGGCATAGTGCTCGGTGGCCTTCTGGGAACCCACGGGAAGGTAGTTCAGCAGGATCTGGGCCCCGGACCTTTTCAGGGCGGCGGCGACGTCGACGGGCTTCTTACGGGCGGGGATAAACCGTTGATTTTCGGGGAATTCCGCCATGTGGTCCGAATAACCGTCCAGAACGGGCCCCATCTGGACCGTGACGCCGCTCTCGTCCATCTCGGCGCAGATGGTCTTGGTGCAGTTCGGAGGGGCGAAAACGGCCTTTTCCAGGGGCTGGCCGACCTTTCGCACGTCGATGTCGAAGGCCGAGACGCACCGGATGTCGCCCGGCGAGTATCCGCCCAGGTCATAGTGCATGAGGCCAAGCGTCTCGCGGACCCCGTCGTCTTCCAGCCGGCGCCGATAATACGTGATGCCCTGAAGCAGACTCGACGCACAGTTCCCCACACCTGCAACGGCCACTCGAATGACTTCGTCCATCGGCACGTCCTCGTGATTGACAAAGGCTCCTGTCACCCCCAGCACAGGCCGACGGCTCTGGAGGTAAACCTAACAGATAACACTCGGCGCGCGGGGTGTCAACGCAAAACGCCGGCGCGTCGCTGCGCAGGAATCTCCGCGCCCGTTTAGCGGCCAATTTGCCTTTCGGCCTGCCCGGAGAGCAGCCAGCGGCTGATCGGCGGGCGTGTTTCGCGCGCTCCTTTTCTCCACAGTCTTTCCACCGACATTTCCGGCGCCACGCAAAACTTTTTTTTCGCGATGATGCGCGTCTAACTCCGCATCGCATATCGCCTTCCGAACGCGCCGTCTTCCCTGCCGAGGCGGCCGAGAAAAATTTCATTTTGCACCGTGACCGAACACCCCTAGGATACGTGCGTCGTCGTGTGGTCGCCGGTCGCATCCGTCGAGCCGTCTCGCCGCCGGCAACTCTTCGCGTGGGGGCACTAGGTTACTCGCACCGCTGCGCCAGACACGGGGGTTTTCCGTGGCGCTGCATCAGCATACAGCCGCCGATCAGATCATCTCGGATTTGCAGGCCGCCATCGGACCCGAGCGCTGGCGCGTCTGGTTCGAAGGATCCGCCGACATCCGCATCGAATCGGACCACGTGATGATCGGCGTGGCGAACCTCTTCATCAGCGACTATCTGAAAAGTCACTTTGCGGGACACGTCACGTCCGCCGTCCGCGCCCACCTCGGTCCGGATGTGCCGATCACGTGGCGCATCCAGCCGGACCTTTTCCAGAAGCGCCGCGCTCAGAACCTCGCCGACGAAGCCGAGGCCATGGAGCAACTGGAGTCGGCGCCGACGACGCTAGCCCAGGTCGCGCCTCAACCGCCCTCGACCCTGCCGAGGTTCACGCTCGACAATTTTGTGGTCGGCCCGTGCAACCAGATGGCGTTTGCGGCGGCGCGGTCGGCCGTGACCGCCCCCGGCAAGGATTTCCATCCCCTGTTTATCCATGGGGGGTGCGGGCTCGGCAAGACCCACCTGTTGTATGGCATCCTGAACGCCCTCAAGGCCAAGGCCGGACTGCAGGTCGTCTGCATGTCGGCCGAACAGTTCACCAACCGCTACCTCGCCGGGATTCGCACGGGCCGACTGGACGCCTTCCGCCACCATTACCGCAACCTGGACGTCCTGGCCATCGACGACGTGCATTTCCTGGGCGGCAAACCCGCCACCCAGGAGGAGTTCCTCAACACCTTCAACGAGTTCGAAGGGCACGGGCGACTGATCATCCTGGCTTCCGACGCGCACCCGCACGAGATTCAGGCCGTCCAGCATCGGCTCATCAGCCGATGGGTCTCCGGGCTGGTCGTCCACCTTTCTCCGCCGGACGCCGAGACGCGCCGACGGATTCTCCACGCCAAGGCCCGCCAGATGCGTCACACGATGCCCGACGACGTCGTCGCCTTGGTGGCCGACCGCATCCAGGGAAGCGTCCGCGACCTGGAAGGCGCGCTGACGCGGATCATTGCGTACGCGGCTCTTTTGAAACAGCCCGTTACGCCGTCGCTCGCGCGGCAGGCGCTGGAGGAGTTTATTGTCGCGCGTCCGCCTCGGGCCGGCCTCCGCGAGATTGAGGCCCACGCGGCGGAGTTTTTCGGCGTCACCGTCGCGGACGTCCACAGTTCCCGCAAGTCGCGCCTCGTCTCGCTCGCACGCCAGGTGACAATGGTCCTGGCGCGCGAACTGACGGATCTTTCTTTTGCCGAGATCGCCCGCCTCATGGGAGGCAAGAACCACACCACCGTCATCGCCGCCTGCCGAAAGTGGCACCGCCTCCTCAAACAGGGCGCCGAGGTCTCCTGGACCGACAAGTCCGACCACCGTGCCCTCCCCGCCCAGGCGCTTCTGGCCCACCTCAAAGAACGCATCCGCCACTAGCGGCCCGGCCGACGGGCTTTTTCCTTGCCACTCCTCTTCAACGCGCCATAATGCCGCCGCATCCGAGAGGCTTTCCGTATGCCCCAACTGATTGTCAGCATCTCGGGGATTCGCGGCATCGTGGGCGACGGGCTCGGACCCGACGAGGCGATGCGGTTCGGCCTGGCCTTCGGCGCGTATCTGGAGGGGGGCCTCGTCGTCCTGGGTCGCGACAGCCGGCCCAGCGGACCCTCGCTCGCCCAAGCGTTCCAGAAGGGTCTCCTTGCGACCGGATGCCGCGTCCTCGACGCCGGCATCCTCTCGACCCCGGGGACGGCAGTGCTCGTCCGCCACCTGAAGGCTGCCGGGGGAGCGGTCATCACCGCCAGCCATAACCCCGCCCCGTACAACGGGATAAAACTCCTTTCGCCCGAGGGGCGCGGCCTGACGAACGACGAAGGCCAGGCCGTCGTCCAACGGTACCACCAACAGGCCTTCCGCCGGGTCGAACCCGACCGCGTCGGCACGGTCCAGACGGTAACGGACGGGCCGCAGGTCCACGTCGGCCGCGTCCTGGCCACCGTGGACGCTCGTGCCATCCGCGCCGCCGCGCTTCGCACGGTCGTGGATGCCGTCAACGGGGCGGGCGGGGCCGAAATGGCCCTTCTCCTGGAGCGGCTCGGATGCCCGTGCACGATGATCCACGGCGAGCCGACAGGCCGGTTCAGCCGGGGGCCGGAACCCATCCCGGAGAACCTGAGCGACCTCGGCGAAGCGGTTCGCCGCGAAGGGGCGGCCATCGGCCTTGCCCTCGACCCCGATGCCGACCGCCTGAGCCTGGTGGACGAAACGGGCCGGCCCATCGGCGAAGAGTACACGCTCGCCCTGGCCTGCCGCCATCGCCTGACGCAGGAGCGAGGCCCTCTGGCGGCCAACCTTTCGACCTCGCGGATGATGGACGACGTCGCCCGGGAAGCGGGCGTTCCGCTTTACCGGACGCCCGTCGGCGAGGTCCATGTCGCCCTGGCTGTGGCGCGCTACGGGTGCTTGATTGGCGGGGAAGGCAACGGCGGCGTCATCGATCCGCGCATTACCCTGGTCCGCGACAGCCTGGTCGGAGCCGCCCTCATCCTCGAGATGATGGCCGTCTCCGCCAAGTCTCTGATGCAATTTTCCGCCGAGTTGCCCGTTTACACAATGGTCAAGGAAAAGGTGCCCGTCGGGCGGGCCGAGCCGGCGCGCGTCCTGCAGGCCGTACGCGATGGGTTCAAGAATGCAACCGTGGACGAGCGCGACGGCCTGCATCTCGGGTGGGACGAAGGTTGGCTCCACGTCCGCCCCTCCAACACCGAGCCGATCCTGCGAATCCTCTCGGGTGGGACGAAGGTTGGCTCCACGTCCGCCCCTCCAACACCGAGCCGATCCTGCGAATCCTGGCCGAGGCCAGGGACGGCCGGACGGCTCGGGCCTGGGTCCGCCAGGTGGTCGACCTTGTCAAGGGACTGGCCTAGAACGGTAACGGGCGATTTTGCGGCCGCTTTTACCCGGGCTCCGTGCTAGAATGCTTGGGATAAGGAACCAAGGGTGACTTTGTGCCCGTCCTTCTCCGAAAGGAGGCACGTTATGAGGTGTGTGATGCTTGCCTGTCTGCTCGCCGGTACCGTGCTCGCTTCGGCAACCGCTCTGGGCCAGGGCCAGCCCCCTGAGGCCCCCAAGCCCACTCCCTGGGCGCCCGCCGTGTCCGGCACCGAGGCCCAGGCGCCCCAAGGCCCCATCGATTTGAAGACCGCCCTCACGCCGGAACAGTACCTCCGGGCCATCCAGCCCATCCTCGGCAACCTCGAGCAGGCCGAGAAAGCCCTTGCCCTCTACGACGAGGAGATGGCGAAGCCCGAAAAAGAGCGGGACGAAAAGCGCGCGCTGGGTTTCAAGGAACGTGCGGCTCGGTTCTACGCCGCCGCCTCGCTCCGCGCCCGCCAGTCCAAGAGTTATGTCCCCCAGGAAGCCCAGAAGGCCGCCATCGCCGACCAGTACGAAATCCCCGCCCGGGACAAGGCCATCGCTATCTACCTGGACCTCGCCCAGATTTACATGAGCAAGAACGATCTGCGTGCGGCCGTCGCCTACT
>JAPLMM010000162.1 GCA_026387035.1 Planctomycetota bacterium | reverse complement strand
GGCACGAGGAGCGCCCGCACGCGGCCGGAGCGAATCGCGCCGTGCTCCACGAGGCGCGTGTCGGCCGTCAGAAGAATCCGCCCCTCCGCGAGGGCCCGGCGCACGAGTTCGGCGTCGTCGATGCCCTCGACCCAGGCGGCGTCGTAGCCAGCGGCCCGGAGCCAGCGCGCGAGGCCCCCGAACATCGCATCGCACCAGAAGGCGGGCCCCTTGTCACCCTCGCGTTCGTCATCGGGCATGGCGTTTCACCGCCTCGCACGGCGCCTGCCGCGGAGAACCGGCGAGACCGGACGCGCGTTACGCCCCGAACTTGGCCAGCCGACCGGCGTGGCCCAGGGCGAGCGGCATCAGGTGCGTCGAGGGCCTCAGGCCCAAACCGCCCAGGATGCAGGCGACCTCGTCGAACCGGTCCACCGCATCCCGGCGCACCGTCTTCGCCGACAGCACCACGGGCACGGGATGCCAGGAGTGCGACGCCAGGGCGGTCGGCGTCGAATGGTCGGCCGTCACCATGAGGACGTCGGGCCGGAGTTTCTCAAGGAGGGGAATGGCGGCGTCGGCCTCCTCGATGGCGCGGACCTTCGCCTCGAAGTCGCCGTCCTCGCCCGCCTTGTCGGTATGCTTGAAGTGGAGGAAGAAGTAGTCGAACTCGCTCCAGTGCTCGGCGACGCTGGCGACGTCGCGCTCAACCTCGTTGAACGCCGGCAACTCTGTCATGCCGACCAGTTTCGCCACGCCGCGATACATCGGCGTCCCGGCGACCACCGCCGCCTTCAGGCCGAAACGCTCCGCGACGCTCGGCCAGTGCGGCCGCTTGGCGAACCCGCGCGCGAGGACGCCGTTCGCCCTCGGTTCGCCCGCCAGGACGTCGCGGGCCTGCCTCAGGACCTTGGCCGCCACCTCGGCCGTCCGCGCGCTTTCTTTCGAAGCGTCGCTCGTCCTCGGCTCGAGCGGCGCCACGCCCGTCTTCTGCGGGTCGGTGTCCTCGACGCCGTCGCCCAGCCCCTCGCCGCGAAGCACGAGCAGCGCCCGGTGCTCCTTCACCGGCGACCAGAGGACCTGGACGCCGTCCACCTCGCGGATCGCCTTGGCGAGTTTCTCGACCACCCTCTTCGACTCGTCGCTCGGGATGCGTCCCGCGCGGCGGTCGGTGATGCGGCCCTTGGCGTCGAGCGTGCAGAAATTCAGGCGGGCCGCCACGTCGCTGTGCTGAAGGTCGAACCCGACGCCCGCCGCCTCCAGCGCCCCGCGCCCGATCCGGTACTCGACCGGGTCGTAGCCGAAGAGCGCCAGGTGCCCCGGTCCGCTGCCGGGCGTCACGCCCGGATAGACCGGCTCCAGGAGTCCGCAGCAGCCTTCCTTCACGAGGCGGTCGGCGTTGGGCGTCCGCGCGGCCTCCAGTTCGGTCTTGCCGCCCGGCCCCTGGATGCCGCCGAGCCCGTCCCAGACGTAGAGGATGATCTTGGAACCGTTGTCCTGAAGCAGCGGTCGAAGGTCCATGCTGGTCATATCGGTCTCCTCACTCTTTGTGATGACGGCCGGCCCTTCGCCGACCGTGACCAGTTAAGATACCGCCGCGGGGCGGACGGTTCAAGGTTTCCCGCGGCCCGGCGGCCCCAAATCCTTGCAAGTCGGCGCCTGCGGCGTTAGTCTCTGCTGTCGCCGCTCTCAGGAGAAAGAGGAAAACACTTCGGCCAGAACCTTGGGGAGGAAACGCCTATGCGACTCGCTCACGCCACCCTCATCTTGGTCATGGTTGTTCTGGTCCCGGCCTCGGCCTGCCGGGCTGCGGCGGCCTCTGAGCCGACGGCCAAGCCCTGCCGGCCGCCGTCGGTCCCGCTGGTGACGTGCGACCCGTATTTCAGCATCTGGTCGCCCGCCGACCGGTTGACCGACGCCGAGACCGTCCACTGGACCGGCAACCCCCACCGCCTGCACAGTCTCGTGCGGGTCGATGGCAAGACCTTCCGCCTCATGGGCGAAGAGCCGAGGAACCTGCCCGCCGCGACCCAGGAAAGCGTGGACGTCTTGCCCACCCGCACGATCTACAAGGCCGTGGCCGACACCGTCCGCGTGACGCTTACGTTCACGACGGCCATGCTGCCCGACGATCTCGACATCCTTTCCCGCCCGGTCACGTACGTCACGTGGACGGCGGCGGCGACGGACGGCAAGGAACACGCCGTCGCGGTGTATTTCGACGCGGCGGCCGAGATCGCCGTCAACGTGCCCGGCGAACAGGTCGTGTGGTCGCAGCAGAAGATCGGCGACCTTGCGGCCCTGCGGATCGGCTCGAAGGACCAGCCGGTCCTCGCCAAGAGCGGCGACAACCAGCGGATCAACTGGGGGTATCTCTACGTGGCGGCGTTGCCGGGCCCGATGGCGAGCCAGGCGATCGTTTCGTCCTCGGCCGCCCAGGGCGCTTTTGCCGGAGGCCAGAAGTTTTCCGCGGATGACACCCGCCAGCCGCGCGCCGCCGAGGACGACTGCCCCGTAGCCGCCGTCGCCCTCGACCTGGGCAAGGTGGGCGCCGCCGGGGTGTCGGGCACCGTGATGACGGCCTACGACGACATCTACTCCATCGAGTACTTCCAGCAACCGCTCCGCCCGTACTGGCGGCGGAGCGGCGCCGAGGCGGCCGATCTCCTGAAAGCAGCCGCCGCCGAATTCCCGGCCCTGGCCAAGCGGTGCGAGGCGTTCGATGCGGAACTCATGGCCGACTTCAGAAAGGCCGGCGGCGAACCCTACGCCCGTCTGGCCGCGCTCGCCTACCGGCAGTGCTTTGCGGGCAACAAACTGGCGGCCGACTCAAGCGGCCAGCCGCTCTTGTTCCCGAAGGAATGCTTCTCAAACGGCTGCATCGCCACGGTGGACGTGATCTATCCGATGGCCCCGCAGTTCATCCTGTTCGGCCCCACGCTGACCAAGGCCACCCTCCAGCACATCCTGGACTACGCCAACTCGCCGCGATGGAAGTTCCCCTTCGCGCCGCACGACCTGGGCCAGTACCCCAAGGCCAACGGCCAGCGCTACGGCGGCGGCGAAAGGTCCGAGGCCAACCAGATGCCCGTCGAGGAAACCGGCAACATGCTCCTCATCCTGGGGTCCCTGGCGAAGATGGAAGGCAAGGCCGACTACGCCGCGCGGTACTGGCCGCTCCTCGCCAAATGGGCCGAGTACCTCAAGGACAAGGGCTTCGACCCCGAGAACCAGTTGTGCACCGACGACTTTGCCGGGCACCTGGCCCACAACGTGAACCTGTCAGCCAAGGCGATTGCGGCCCTCGGCGCCTATGCCATGCTCTGCGACATGAAAGGCGAGAAGGACCGCGCCGCCACCTACCTGCGGCTGGCCAGACAGTTCGCGGCCAAGTGGGCCAAGGAGGCCGACGACGGCGACCACTTCCGCTTGGCGTTCGACAAGCCCGGCACCTGGAGCCAGAAGTACAACCTCGTCTGGGACAAGATTCTCGGCCTCGGCCTGTTCCCCGACGCCGTGCTCCGCAAGGAGATGGCGTTCTACAAGAAGACCCAGAAGCGTTACGGCCTGCCCCTGGATAACCGCCAGCCCTACACCAAACTCGACTGGACGCTCTGGACGGCCTGCCTGACGGGCGACCGGGCCGATTTCGACGCCCTCGTCGCCCCCGTGTACGATTTCCTCAACGAGACGCCCGACCGCATCCCGATGACCGACTGGTTCATGACCGACACGGGCAAGAAGCGCGGCTTCCAGGCCCGGCCGGTGGTGGGCGGCCTTCTCATCCGGATGCTGTACGATGGCGAGGCGTGGAAGAAATGGGCGGGCCGCGACAAGCGCCCGGCGGGCCAGTGGGCGCCCTTCCCGAGCCCGCCGACGACCGCGGAGATCGTTCCCACCTCGCGAGAGAAACCGGCCCAGTAGCGTTACACGTTCCGGAAACCCGCCGACAACTGGTTTGCGGCGGACTTCAACGCCTCGTCGTGGAAAGAGGGTCCCGGCGGGTTCGGCACCCCCAAGACGCCCGGCGCCAAGGTCCGGACCGAGTGGAACACCGCCGCTCAGCGTTTACGGATCAGGACGAACATCTGGCGGTCGCCCGCGCGGACGAGCATCGGGATGCCGCGCGCCACGTCTATTCCCTTTAGGGCTTCCTTGAACTCGGCGACGTTGCGGACCTTCTTGCCTCCCACCTGGAGGATCAGCATGCCGGGCTCCATGCCGGCCTTGGCCGCAAGCCCCGCGGGGTCGGCTTCGGTGATGAGGACGCCCTGCCCCTCTTCGTAGCCGTAGCGCTGGGCGGTCTCAGGCGTGAGGTCCGCGACCTGGATTCCCAAGTCTTTGATTTCAGCGGGGGCTCCGGGCCCGCCACCGCGCTTGCCCCGCGCCAACTGGGGCTGGTCGCCTCGGCGTTCCATCTGGACGGTGAGCGTCTCGCGCTTCCCACCGCGAAGAACTACCATCTCCACTTTTTTACCCGGCTCGGTCCAGGCGACGGCGGTCCGCAGTTCGGTGACGTCCTTGACGGGCTTGCCATTGTATCCCACGATCACGTCGCCCGCCTTGACGCCGGCCTTGCCGGCCGGACCGTCTGCAAAGACCTCGTTGACGAGGGCGCCCTCGGCCGACGCGAGGCCCATCGATGCGGCCAATTCCTTGGAGAGGTTCTGGATGCTGACGCCCAGCCAGCCGCGCACCACCTCGCCCTTCTCCCGGAGGCGGTTCATGACATCGCGGGCCATGTTGCTGGGGACGGCGAAGCCGATGCCCATGTATCCGCCGGAGCGGCTCGCGATGGCCGTGTTGATGCCGATGACTTCGCCGCGCAGATTGACGAGCGGCCCGCCGGAGTTACCGGGATTGATCGCCGCATCCGTCTGGATGAAGTCCTCGTAATCGGCGATGCCGACGTTGGCCCGGCCGGTGGCGCTGATGATCCCAGCGGTCACCGTCTTCTGGAGGCCCAGCGGGGCGCCGACCGCCAGCACCCAGTCGCCGACCTCCATCTTGTCCGAGTCGCCGATCGCCGCGACGGGAAGGCCCGCGGCCTCGATCTTAATGAGCGCAATGTCCGTCGGCGGATCGTTTCCGATCACCTTCGCGCCAAACTCCCGGTCGTCCGCGAGGCGCACCGTGATCTCTTCGGCGCCGGCCACCACGTGATTGCTCGTCAGAACATACCCGTCGGCGCTGACGATCACGCCCGAGCCCAGCCCCTGCTGGCGGAACTGGCGTTTGGGTTTCGGCTGTTCCTGCTGTGGTTCGACGCCGAAGAACCGGCGCAAAAAGTCATCGTCGAAACCGAACGGCGTGGCCGAAGCGTCCACCGACTGGCTCGTCCCGATCGCGACCACCGCCGGGCCGACGCGCGCCGCCGCTGCCCGCATCGCCTTCGAGAAGGCCTCGAGGTCCGGCGGCATAGGCGGCGGAGGTTCGGTCGGCGTCTCCAGGGCGAATGCCTGGGGCCGCTCGGCCGGCGGCGCCAACCGGTCCATCAGAACGGGAACCAAAATACCCCCGCCCACCACGATCGCCAGGGCCACCACAAGAATCAGAATCAATCGAATGTCTCGCATAACTACTTCCCTCCTTGTTTCCTTTTCCTGTTCAACACCTTGCAGCAGCCCGCGGGCTCGTATATTCCCGCCGAACCCTGCCGGGCGGAACGCACAGGAGGGCCGCCTGCTTCAGCCGACCCTCCGAGTCGCCCGCCTCGCTCTTGTCAACCGATTCTCCACAGGAGCCCGTCCAGGAGGCCGACGACCGTCCCGTGGGAGAAATCGGCCCGATGGATTCCCTGAGGCACGTTCTTCCGACCCGTCAGTGCCACCCGCTGCATTCCTTCGTACGGACCCGATTCGAATGCCTTCACGCCGCTCGCCTCGGCCTCCTCGCCGACAGTGAGGATTTCCTCCAGGGCGATCTCGGCTGGGTCGGCCACGGCATCGACCACGTAGAGGGCGAGGGCGTCCGGATCGTCCTTCCGCCCCTCGGCCAGGGGCACCAGCCGGCCCTCCTGGTCAAAGCCGAACAGTTCCGCTCCCGCCGTCCAGACGAACAGGAAAACCTTCGACAGGCCCCCGATGTGGCGGCACACGTCCCGTTTCAGCGCGTCCACCTCGGCGGGGGCAATCAGCACGATCCGCACCTGCCGATCCAGCAGCGCCTCGATCCGGCCCCAGATCGCCGCCTTCTCCGCTTCCGACGCACGCAGCAGCAAAGTAGGCAAGTCCAGGACCACCAAACGGTATGGCCTCTCCACCAGTGCCTGCACACGGTCCCGGGGCACAGGCATCTCCACACCCCCCCAACCGTCATCCATGGTACGCAAGAGAAAATGTCCGGGCAAGGTCATTCTGGCCAACCCGATGGGAGTCGGATGGGGAAAAAGTTTTTCCTTGCCGACCGGCCCCACATGGGCTATTCTACCCACGGAACATTTCCGACCGACGGTTTGAAATCGCCGGAGGTTTTTTATGCCATCAGAGAAAAGGTCACAAGGCCCACGCCAACCCCGGCGGAGCCGCGAAGGCCGCCCGCGCCCGTCGGTGGACGAGCGCCTCAGCCGGTTTCTTGCCTTTGTCCTCCGCCATCACCCCGAGGAGGCGAACCTTACGCTCGACGAACACGGGGCCGCGGGCATCGAAGAACTCGTGGCGGCGGTGTGTGCCCACCCCGGACTCGAATCCATTACGCGCGAGCGGATCGAGCGCCTGGTGACCGGCCAGTCGCCCCCGCGGTTCGAACTCATGGGCGATCGCATCCGCGCCCGCTACGGCCACAGTCTCGCCCAGCCGGTCCGATACGAACCGGCGGAGCCTCCCGACAGCCTCTTTCACGGCACGACGCCGGAGACAGCCGAAACGATCCTCACCGAGGGCCTCAATCCGATCCAACGCCAGTATGTCCATCTTTCCTCCGACACCCCCGTCGCCCGCGAGGTCGGAGGCCGACACTGCCCGGAGCCGGTCATCCTCCGGATTGACACCGCCAGCGCCCGCAAGGCGGGCGTGCGATTCTACCCCGCCGGGCCGACTGTCTGGCTCTCGGACCCCCTGCCGCCCGAGTGCATCACGCGGGCCGAGTAGGCCGCGCGATCCGAACACCTCAGGCCGGCCCGAATAAACCGTTTCCACCGCGCGTTAGAATCCAGGGAACCCCGTCTGAACCGGCAAGGTTTTGCGTAGTGCCGGCGTCGCTTTCTCTTTATACTCAAATGGTAGCGAGGGCTCGGAACCCACCGCGAGAAGATCGATGATGAAGCGGGCAACACGAAAACGGACGGTGCGGCTTCTCCTCTTCGGGGGGATGGTCGCGCTCGGCCTGCGGGGGCTAGTGCCCGCCAGCGAGCCGGCCGGCAAGTCCCCGCCGCGCGCCCGGGCCGCCCTCGTCACCATCTCGGGGGTCATCGAGGAAACGTTGGTGGCGTCGGTCGCCCGCCGGGCGGAAGAGGCCGTCGCCGACGGCCACGGGATCCTTTTCTTTCACATCACGTCCGACGGCGGCTATCTCGACGCGGGGCTCGACCTGAGCCGCGACATCGAACGCGTGGCGCGCGGGGGCGCGCGAACCGTCGCGTTCGTCAACAGCCAGGCCTACAGCGCCGCCGCCATCGCCGCCGTCTCCTGCCAGGAAATCGTCATGAGCCCGGAAGCCTCGCTCGGCGCCTGCACGCCCTACGCCGCCGTGCCCTTCGCCGGCGCCCAGCCGCTCGAGAAGGAGGTCCGCGCCAAACTCGAAGGCACTATCATCGAACGGATGGAAAGCCTGGCCGAGAAATACGGCTATCCGCCCGCGATCCTCAAGGCGATGGTCAAAATGAGCACCTCCGTCATCGAGATTCAGAACAAGAAAACCCACGAGACCAAGTACATCGAGGAAGAGGATCTCTTCCGGTTCGACAGCGATTGGGAAAAACGCGAGGTCGTTGTTTCGCCGGACGAAGTGCTCACCGTCGGAAGCCAGAAGGCCAAGCAATACGGCATCGCGCGGCACGTGGTGAACCGCCTGGACGACCTTTATGACCTCTATCCCATCGCTGGCCGCATCAACGTCTATCCCGTTACGTGGAATGAGACGCTCGTCACCTGGCTCAACAACATGTGGCTGAAGGCCGTCCTGGTGCTTGTCGGCCTCCTGGGGCTGTACGTCGAGATGAACACACCGGGCTTCGGCGTGCCGGGCACAATCGGCCTGGCGGCGTTCGGCGTCCTGTTTCTCGCCTCGTTCCTCGCCGGCCGGCCCGACTGGCTGCCCATCCTGCTCTTCGCCGCAGGTTTCGGCATGCTCTTCGTCGAACTGTTCGTGACGCCCGGCTTCGGCGTCTTGGGCGGCCTCGGGATTCTGCTTCTCCTCGCAAGCATTATCCTCGCGCTGCCGAGTTTCCAGGGCCTCCCCCAACGCGACTTTGAGTACTCGGAACTCGTCCAGGCGATGGTCGTCACCGCCGGCGTCCTCGTCGCGTTCGCCGTCTGCGCCTTTTTCCTCGCTCGATTCTTCCCGCGCGTCCCGATCCTCGGCAAACTGGTCCTCGGGCCGTCGCGGGTGTCGGACGGCTCCAGCCACGCCGCGGCAGCACGAGGAGAACAGGGCGCACGCGCCGGCGACGTCGGCGAAACCACCACCAAACTCCGGCCGGCCGGAAAGGCCCGCTTCGGCGACCGCCTCCTCGACGTCGTCACCGAAGGCGACTTCCTCGACGCCGGCCGGGCCATCAAGATCACCCGCACCCAAGGCAACCGGATCGTCGTCGAACCGGTCCGGGAGGGGCCCATGGATTCGACGACCGCCTGACGGGAGGGATACTGCGCATGCTGATGCTCGCGTGGGAAGCCTCGTGGCCGTGGGTCGCCTTGCTCCTCGGGACCGGCATTCTGCTCGCCATTGCCGAAATTTTCATCCCCAGTCACGGCATCCTGACGGTTCTCTCGATCGGCTCGTTCGTCTCAGCCGTCGCCGTCGCTTTCCTGATGGGCACGACGCCGGGCGCCGTCACGCTCTTCGCCGTCCTCATCCTTGCGCCGTTTCTCATCTACGTGCTGCTGCGCGTCTGGCCGCATACGCCCGTGGCCCGCCGCCTCATCCTCTCCGGGCCGACCGGCATCGCCAAGGCCGGCGACCTGGCGCACTACGACCCGAAAGAACTCGTCGGCCGCGTCGGCGTGGCCAAGACGATGCTGCGGCCTTCCGGCAAAATGACGCTCGACGGCCGGCCGATTGACTGCATCACCGAAGGCGACCTCGTGCCCGCCGGCCGAAAGGTGAAGATCCTCTCGGTCGAGGGCGCGAGGGTCGTCGTCCGCCCCGTCGAGGAATCCGAAAAGACGTGAGGCGCTTCGGCGCCCGGCACGACGCCCGCGTCCGCCTCAAATACAGCCAAACAAAAATATCCGTTCCCGGGCTCGCGGGCCCGTGGTAGAATCAGAGTCGTTCGAAACGGAACCTCGCCGGGCGGCAATCGGCCGCGACGACCGCCGCCGGCACGCAACGCTGAAAGGAGCACGTCATGTTCACGCCGCTCGCTCTGGATGTCGTCTTCCTCGCCGACACGAGCCCCCTCGCCGTCGTCGGCCTCGTCATCCTTATCCTCTTCCTTGTGGTCATCGGCCTAATCCTCCTGAGATTCGTCGGCCTCTGGGTCCGCTGCATCATGACCAAGGCCCGGATCAGCCTCCTGGATCTCATCGGCATGTCGCTCCGCAAGGTCGACCCCAAGATCATCGTCGGCTGCAAGATCATGGCCGTCCAGGCAGGAATCCCGCTGGAAACGCGCGACCTGGAAAGCCACTACCTGGCGGGCGGCCACCCGGTCAACGTGGTGCGGGCCCTGATCGCCGCCGATCGGGCGAACATCGAACTCGATTTCAAAACCGGAGCCGCCATTGACCTCGCGGGACGCAACATCCAGGAGGCCGTGGCCCTGTCCGTCCTGCCGAAGGTTATCGACGTGCCGACCCCCGAGACGGGCAAGACCACCATTGACGCCGTCGCCAAGGACGGCATCCAGTTGAAGGCCAAGGCGCGCGTCACCGTGCGGGCGAACCTCGAGCGCCTCGTCGGCGGGGCGACCGAGGAGACCATCATCGCCCGCGTCGGCGAAGGCATCGTGACGACCATCGGCTCCGCCCAGTCGTACAAGGACGTGCTGGAAAACCCGGACTCGATCTCGAAACGCGTCCTGGAGAAGGGCCTGGACGCGGGCACGGCCTTCGAGATCCTCTCGATCGACATCGCGGACGTGGACGTCGGCGACAATATCGGCGCCCGGCTCCAGGCGGACCAGGCGGAGGCCAACAAGCGCATGTTCCAAGCCGAGGCCGAGCAGCGCCGCGCCGCCGCCGCCGCTCGCGAACAGGAAATGCGCGCCCTCGTCGAGGAAAACCGCGCCAAGGTCGTCCTCGCCGAGGCCGAGATCCCGAAGGCCATCGCCGAGGCGTTCCGCAGCGGCAATCTCGGCATCATGGACTACTACCGCATGAAGAACATCCAGGCCGACACGGGCATGCGCAATTCGATCGGCCACAGCGCCGAACCGCCGAAACCGGACCATTCCGGCGCGTAACAAGGGAGCCTTCGCCGGCCGCTCCACCGACATAGAGCGCGACCGCGACGGAGCAAAACATGGAAGAAATCCTAGGCATCCTTCTTTTTCTCCTGCTCATCGGCGGCGCCAACATCCTTCGCTGGTGGATCGAAAAACAGCAGCGCGAAAAAGAGGCCGAGGAGCGCCAGCATGGCGCCGTTCCGCGCCCCCCTTCAGCCACGTACCCCGGCAGGCGACCGGTCTTCTACGGCCGCCCCGGCGAAAACCCTCCCATCGCGGCGCCGGAGGCCGAGCCGACCAGCCTTCAGGCGCCCGTCTTCTCACTCACGGATCTCGAAGCCCTCGAAGCACTGCCGCTTCAACCGCCCGCCCGCCGGTCGGCTCGCCGAGAGCCTGAGCCCCAGCCCGCCCCGTCGCCCGCGCCGCAGGCGGAACCCCTCAAGTCACCCGGCACGATCAAGGCCGCCGCCCCCGTCACCGGACCGCAAGCCACACCGTTTCTCGGTTCCCTCCTTAAGGGCACCAACGCCGCCAAGGCGATCGTCCTGTCGGAGGTCCTCGGCCCGCCCAAGGCCCTGCGGGATTCTTGACGCGGGAGCCGGACGCGGGCCGGCCGCAATGAATTCCCTTGAGAACCGCCCCGCCGACGGCTTATCATCCGCATCGGCGGGAATCAGGGAAGGGCCGACCATGGCCGGCGCGGCAGAATCCTACGAGGCCAAGTGCCGACGGAATCTCGAAGTCATCCTCGGCATCGCACGCCGCCTCGGCTCTGAGCCCCGCCTCGATCCGCTGCTGGAAAACATCGCCACGGAGACCTCGAACCTCCTCGACGCCGAACGCGTCACCCTGTTCCTCTACGACCGCAAGAAGAACGAACTCTACAGCCGCATCGCCACCGAGAGCGAAATCGAGGAGATCCGCATCCCGGCCGACCGCGGCATCGCCGGCGCCGTCGCCCAGGCCGGCGGTTCTTTCTGCCTCAACATTCCCGACGCCTACGCCGACCCGCGCTTCAATCCCGAAGTGGATCGCAGAACCGGCTGGCGCACCCGCAACATCGTCGCCGTCCCCATGCTGAACCTCGATGGGGAACTGGTCGGCGTCCTGGAGGCGATGAACAAGCGCAGCGGCGAGTTCCTCGAGGACGATTGCAACCTGCTTTCGGCCCTGGCGGCCCAGGCGGGCGTGGCGCTGGAGCGGGCGAGGCTGCTGGAAGAGTTCCTCGCCAAACGCCGACTCGAAAACGAAATGGAACTCGCACGCGACATCCAGATGGGCCTCCTGCCCCAGAACCCGCCGCAACTTGCCGGCTTCGACCTCGCCGGCTGGAGCCAGCCATCCGAGTACGCCGGCGGCGACTTCTACGACCTCTTCCCCTGGGGCGAGCATCGGGTCGGCCTCATGCTCGGTGATGCCGTGGGCCACGGCGTCGGCCCTGCCCTTCTCGCCGCCGAAACCCGCGCGCTCGTCCTCGCCCTGGCGATGCACGAGAATCGCCCCGGGAAGGTCCTCGCCGACGCCAACCGCCTCCTCGCCCAGGACGTGACCGAGGGCCGATTCGTCACCCTCGCTCTGGCCGTGCTCGATGGCGCGCGGGGCACGGTCCGCTATGCCAGCGCCGGCCAGGGCCCGCTCGTCATCCTCCGCCGAAACGGCGAGGCCGAGCACCTCGATGCCACGGGGCTTCCGCTCGGCGTCCTGCCCGAGGCGGCCGTCGAGTGCCGGCCGCCCCTGAAGTTCGCGCCCGGCGACGCCCTGCTTCTCCTTTCGGACGGAATCTACGAGTGCGACACGGCCGGCGGCGGAATGCTCGGCCTCGACACCGTCCTCGAAACCGCACGCCGCCACCGCGAACGCTCCGCCGAGGACATCCTTCGCGCCCTGGCCGAACTCACGGAAAAAGTGAACCCGAACGGGCACTTCCGCGACGACCGCACTGGCGTCGTCGCCAAGCGCACCGCCTGAGACCCGCACGCATGGCCGCCAGCCGACGGGGCACAGCAAGAGACCAAAATCGCCCATGACTCAGATGCCGAAAGGAACCCAACTCGACCGGGCCACCGACCCCGAGTACGCGGCGGTCAGCAGCGCCGCGGCCGTCGGCCTCGTCATCGCCGTCCTCGGCGTCTGGCCGCTCCTGCTGATCTCGAACGACTGGGTCGAGCCGCCTTCCTCCGGGGCCGATCTCGTGGTCAGCCTGGCGATTTTTACGGCAACTCCGCTGGTGGGGCTGGTCATCGGGTTGCTCGCCTATCGGCAGATTCGCCGGTCCCATGGCGTGCTGACGGGAACTCGTCTGGCCCTTGCCGGCATCGCCGTCGGCGCCGCCCTCGCGCTCGTGTGGAGCGGCTGGCTCGTTTACAAGTGGAAGGAAAACGACCGCATCCTTCGTGAACTCGAAGCCACCGCCTACCGGATCACCGACGAGTTGATCCGAGGACGCTACGACGACGTGTACCAGAGGCTCCCGGAGGAGTTCCGCAAACAGCAACCGGGCGGCTCGCGACTTTTCCGCGCCCGCATGGAGCAACTCTTCGAGGGCGCCGGCGCCGTCACCGGCCGGCGCCTTATGTCGCTCCGCCTCGTCCCCACCGAACAGGGCGCCTACGTCGCCCCGGCCGAAATGCGCGTTGACCTGGAGCGACGCATCCTCCAGATCTCTTTAACGCTCGGCCTCGGGCCGGAAGAAAAATGGGAATTGGTCGGTTTCGGCGGCGGGCCTACTTTCGAGAGCATGATCAAGTTCGACAACCCCTACGACAAACCCGAGTCGAGCGACAGCGCTCCGGCCCCGCCCGCAACCGAAACGCCCCCGCCCGCCGCCCCTAAGTCACCTTGACCCGCCGTACCTCGGCCCCGAGGCTCGACAGTTTCTCCTCCATCCGCTCGTAGCCGCGGTCCAGGTGGTAGATGCGTTCGATCGTGGTTTCCCCCTCGGCCACCAGCCCCGCGACCACGAGCGCCGCCGACGCTCTCAGGTCGCTCGCCATCACCTCTGCCCCGCTCAGGCGGTCCACCCCGTGCACGACGGCGACGTTCCCTTCTTTGCGGATGTCCGCCCGCATCCGCACCAGTTCCGCCACGTGCATGAAACGGTCCGGATAAACCTTCTCGATGATGATGCTGTTGCCCTGGGCCCGCGCCAGGAGCGCCATCATCTGCGCCTGAAGGTCCGTCGGAAAGCCCGGGAACGGCAGCGCCGTCACGTCCACGCTCCGAAGCCTCCCGTTCGGACGGACGCGCACCGTGTCCTTCGTGTGCTCCACCTCGACGCCCGCCTCCCGAAGCGTGCTGATGAGCGCAAACAGGTCGCTCCACCGCGCGCCCTCGACCGTCACATCGCCCCCCGTCGCCGCCCCCGCGACGAGGAACGTCCCCGCCTCAATCCGGTCGGGAATGACCGTGTGCTCCACGCCGTGCAGGCTCCGCACGCCTTCCACGAAGAGCCTCGGCGAACCGACGCCCGAGATTCTCGCGCCCATCGCCACCAGGACGCCGGCCAGGTCCTGGACCTCCGGCTCGCAGGCGGCGCAGTCAATCACCGTCTCGCCCTCGGCCAGCACCGCCGCCATCAGAACGTTCTCCGTCCCGGTGACCGTCGAGCCGAACGGCCCGCCCAGATACATCTCCGCCCCCCGGAGCCGCCCGCACTTCCCGATGATGTACCCGTGCTCGACCTCAATCTCAGCCCCGAGGGCCGCCAGCCCCTTGAGGTGGATGTCCACGGGTCTCTGCCCGATGACGCAGCCGCCCGGCAAATGGACTTTCGCGCGGCCGCGCTTCGCCACAAGCGGCCCGAGCACGCAGATCCCGGCGCGCATCGTCTTCATGATATCCCGGTCCGCCAGCACCGCGGCTTCGTCCACAGTTTCCAGGACGAGGTCGCCGTTTGCCTCGCGCTCGACCCGGACGCCCAACTCGCCGAGGAGGCGGCTCATAGTCCGGATGTCCGCCAGGTCGGGCACGTTCTTCAGGCGCATGGGGGAGTCGGCCAGAATCGCCGACGCCATAATCGGAAGTGCCGCGTTCTTCGCCCCGCTCGCCCGCACGCGGCCCCGCAGGGCCCGCCCGCCCGTCACCACCATGTTGTCCACGTGCGTCCTCCCGGCAACCCCGCCCCACCCGAAACGTTCTCTCGGGTGGCGGCCCTTCCCAGGCCGCCACCGCCGTGAGGCATTCCCGTCCCCTTCGCGGTGGCCTGGGAAGGCCACCGCGCAACCTCTCACACAGCCTCTAGCCCGAAGCCCGGTGCGCAACAAGCATCCGGTCGTGCCCCGCGTAATCCTTACGGATCTCAACGTCCACGAGGCCACACACTCCGGCCGCCATGTTCTGTACGGCAGGGCCCTGCCCCGCGCCGATCTCCACGACGAGCGTCCCCTCCGGCTTCAGGTGCGCCGGCGCCCCTTGGACGATCCGCTCGATGACCTCGGTCCCTTCGGGCCCGGCGACGAGGGCCTCTCGCGGCTCGTGGTTGCGGATTTCCGGCTGAAGTGTCTTCCACTCGGCCTCGGCGACGTAAGGCGGATTGGCCACGAGAAAGTCCGCCGGCGCCGCGCCGGCCGCCTCCAGCGCCTCATACAGGTCGCCCTCGAGGAACGTCACCCGATCCGCCACGCCGTGCGCCGCCGCGTTTACCCGCGCCATCGCGAGCGCCGGTGCCGAAACGTCCGTCGCCACCACCCTGGACTCCGGCACGTGGACGGCCACGCTCACCGCCACGCACCCACAACCCGTGCAAAGGTCAATGACCGCAACCGCCGCGCCCGCCGAGGCATCCTCTGCAGCCGGCGCGCGCCCCCGCGTCTTGCCGCATCGGGCCATCACTTCCTCGACCACGAGTTCCGTCTCCGGGCGGGGGATCAGGCACCCCGGGCTGACCTTGAACGCGAGCGACATAAACTCGCACCCGCCCACGAGGTACCGCGTCGGCTCGCCGTCCGCCCGGCGCTGCACCCACTCGCGAAACCGCGCCCGGGCGTCCGTCTCGACCTCGCGCTCGTATGCCAGGTAAAGGCCGATCCGCTCCGTCCCCAGCGCGTGCGCCAGGAGAATCTCCGCCTCGAGCCTCGGCTGGGAAATCCCCTTCTTCTCGAAGAACTTCTGCGTCCACTCGAGAAGCCGGCCGACGGTCCACGGCGTTTCGTCCGGCATGGATGCTCCACCCGAGAGACGGCGCGCCGAAGCCGGCGGGGCTGGTCAGTCCTCCACCAGGCCGAGCGCCTTCAATTTCTCCGCCCGGTCGTGCTCCACCAGCGCGTCCAGCAACTCGTCCATCCGCCCCTGCATCACCTGGTCCAGGTTATGCGCCGAAAAGTTGATCCGGTGGTCCGTGAGGCGGTTCTGCGGGAAGTTGTAGGTCCGGACCCGCTGGCTGCGGTCGCCCGACCCGATCTTCAACTTGCGATCCGCCGACCGTTCCGCCCGCCGCTTCGATTCCTCCAGGTCATACACCCGCGCCGTCAGCAACCGCAGCGCCTTCTCGCGGTTCCGGTGCTGGCTCTTCTCGTCCTGCATGTGCACCGTAATCCCCGTCGGAATGTGCCGCATCCGCACCGCGCTCGAAACCTTGTTGACGTTCTGTCCGCCCGGCCCGCTCGAACGCATCGTCTCGACCTCGAGGTCCTCGGGGCGGATCTGGATGTCGAGTTCCTCCGGCTCCGCCATGACGGCCACCGTCGCGGCGGAGGTGTGGATCCGGCCCTGGGCCTCGGTTTCCGGAACGCGCTGGACCCGATGCCCACCCGACTCGAACTGAAGCCGCCGAAACACGTCCGGCCCTTCCATCGCGACGATGACTTCCTTAAAGCCGCCCAGGTCCGTCGGGCTCGCGCTCAGGACTTCGCGCTTCCAGCCTCGCGCGTCGGCGTAGCGGCTGTACATCTCGAACAGGTCCCGCGCAAACAGGGCCGCCTCCCCGCCGCCCGTTCCCGCGCGGATCTCCAGCATCACCCGCGTCGCGTCCGTCCCCTCTTCCCGCTCCAGGAGCCGCTCCTGAATCTCCCCCAGGAGCGACGCCTCCAGGTCGCGCTGGACCTCGGCCTCGGTCTCGGCCAGGGCACGCATGTCCGCGTCCTCGGTTTCGGTCCGCAGGATTTCCTCGGCATCGCGGCGGGCCTCGCGCGCCGCCCGCCACCGCCGGTACGGGGCCACGATGCGCATCAGCCGGCCACGCTCACGCATGAGGCCGGCGATCTTCGCCGGCGACCGCGCGATCTCCGGCAGGCTGACGAGCGCATCGATCTTGTGCACCTGGGCGTCCAGTTGCCCCAGCCGCGCCGCCAGCGTCGGTTTTTCCTGTCGTTCCGTTTCAGCCATCGCTTCCGCCCCCGCTCACGTGGGGCGCCTCACGAAAAGAAAAGGCGAAGCCGCGCCCTTGACGCCCGCTCCGCCCCTGGCTCCGTCCCGCCCTAATACAGGGATTCTTCGTCGAAGTCTCGCATGGCCCCTATTCTATCGGCCTCCGGGCGGACTGCAAGGGGCTCTTAACACGTCAGGTGAAACGCTCCCGCGACGCGCGTTCCGGCCGCGGCAAGCGCGTTATAGCGCCCGACGGCTTCGCCCGTCCGCTCGATGATTGCCTGGATGCCCGCCTCATCGAGCGCCCGGCGAACCGCCGGCGGCACCCCCATGATGCCGTGCGCCCCCGTCCCGATCACCAGGACCTCGGGCTTAGCCTGAAACACATCCGCCAGGTCGGCTTCCACGAGCGAGTGACCCTCGTCGCGCCACCAGTCTTCGCGGACGCCTTCGGGCAGCAGGATGAGGTCCTTGCGATAGGTCTTCCCGTCCACCACCATCCGCCCGAACGCATACTCGTCGATGTGCATGGCCGCCTCGCCGGGGGCGCTCGGCACCCCGCAGCGCCATTATAACACGCCCCGGCCCGGCATGTTATAATGCTCGTGAGCCTTTCGGAAAGGTGGAAATCGTGGTCGCGAAATCGGATGCGGACCGGAAGAGACGGGCTTCCCGGATCGCCGACCGGCTCATCCAAACATACCCCGATGCCGCGTGCCGACTCAACTTCTCGACGCCTTTTGAACTCCTCGTCGCGACGATCCTGGCCGCCCAGTGCACCGACGACAAGGTGAACGAGGTCACCGCGAAACTCTTCCGTCGAGCCAACACGCCCGAGGCCCTCGCGCGGATGCGCCTGGCGACCCTCGAGGCCGCGGTCCGGCCGACCGGCTTCTTCCGCAACAAGGCCAAGGCCGTCCGCAACATGAGCCGGATGCTCCTCGACGAATTCGGCGGCAAAGTGCCGCACGACATGGACCAACTCGTCCGCCTGCCGGGCGTCGCGCGGAAGACCGCCAACGTGGTCCGCGCGGCGACGTTCGGCCTGCCCGCCATCATCACCGACACGCACTTCATTCGCCTCAGCCGACGGATGGGCCTCACGCAAAACGAAGACCCCGTGAAGATCGAGGCCGACGTGGCCGCCCTGCTGCCGCAGGACCGATGGTCGGCCTTCAGCCACGCGATGCTTTTCCATGGCCGGGCGGTCTGCGAGGCGAAAAAACCGAAGTGCGACGCCTGCGCCGTCGCGGACGAGTGCCCCTCGGCCTTCAAGTTCCCGCACTTCCAGAAGGCAAAAGGCGGTTAGCCCGGCAGGTCCGTGATCGTCGGATGGTCGCCGCAGAGCGGGCATGCCGGGTCGCGCGTCCGCCGGACCGTCCGGAAAGTCCCCGCAAGGCCGTCGTACACCAGCAGCCGATGCGCCAGGTCCGATCCGATGCCCAGGAGCACCTTGACAGCCTCCATCGCCTGGAGCGTCCCCAGGACGCCGGGAACCGCCCCGAAGATCGCGCGGTCCTGCGGCTCCGGCGACTCCGGCACGAGGCACCGGTAGCACGGGCTACCCTTCTCCGGAAGGACCGCCAGCAGCATCCCTTCCAACCGCTGGACGGCGGCGGAGACGAGCGGCTTCTTTTCGAACCAGCAGGCGTCCGACAGAAGGAACCGCGTCGGGAAATTGTCGGTGCAATCGAGCACGAGATCGAACCGGCGGACGATCGCCCGGGCGTTTCGGGGCGTCAGCCGTTCCGCCACCGGCTCGACCGTGCAGTCGGGAGTCAGGGCACACACCGCTTCGACGGCCCTTGCGACCTTGGGCCGGCCGACGTCGGCCGTCCGGTGGATCACCTGCCGATTCAGGTTCGACAGTTCCACCTGCTCGTCGTCCAGGATGCCCAATCGCCCAACGCCGACGGCCGCCAGGTAAAGAATCGTCGCCGACCCGAGCCCGCCCGCCCCGACCACCAGTGCGCTCGACCCGAGGAGCCGGCGCTGTCCCTCGGCCCCGATGCCGGCAAGTGCGAGGTGCCGCTCGTAGCGGGAAGCCTGATCCTTGCTCAAGCGCGGTTCGTTCATCGGACGTTGCCCGGCCCGGCGCGGGCGCCCCGCGCCCGGGAGGTCTATGCTTCTACGCACAGGGGCAGGTCCACGCGGAAGGTGGTGCCTTTGCCCGGCTCGCTCTTGACCTCAATGTGCCCCTCGTGCATCTCGACGACACGTTTGACGATCGTCATCCCGAGGCCCGTGCCGTGCTGGACCGCCTTTTTCGCCTCCTCGCCGCGGAAAAACTCATCGAAGATGCGCGGCAATTCCTCCGGGGCGATGCCGATGCCCGTGTCGGAGACCACCAGGCTGGCGCGGCGGGCGCCGCAACTCACCTGGACGGTGACGCGGCCGCCCTCGGGCGTATAGCGGATGGCGTTCGAGACGAGGTTGTTCACCA